>DYGR01000043.1 GCA_020724545.1 Candidatus Methanoperedens nitratireducens | reverse complement strand
TTCATCTGCGGTTAATGGTTGATATTGTCTCAGTATGGAATTAGCGGATGGTCTCCTGGATTGCAAAAAGTTTAATAGCTGCTGAATCTATTAGAAAGTACGGGTTAAATAAATATATATGGATGATTACTATATAAACACAAATCATAGGAGAACTATCAAACTAATGAACGAAGTAAAAACTTCAGAGAATAAAGAGGAAGTCTGGGTGCTGCGGCTATACGTTGCAGGGCAGACGCCCAAGTCAGTGACAGCCTTTGCCAATCTCAAGAGGATATGTGAAGAACATCTATCTGGCAAATACAGGATTGAAGTGATCGATCTGACCAAAAATCCTCAACTGGCCAGAGAGGATCAGATCCTGGCCGTTCCAACGCTGATACGGAGGCTTCCTCCCCCTATGAGAAAGATCATAGGCGACCTCTCCAATACAGAGCGTGTTCTCGTGGGCCTGAACCTGCGCCGTGAAGGTAAATTATAGTTGATTACAGATAAAGTATGAGGACTTTATGAATAGAACAGAAACTGATAATGATACAGAGACATTTGAGGAGGCGCTCTCTAAATTGGGGAAAGAGAAGTATGTCCTCCGGCTCTATATCACAGGATACACGCCAAAATCCTCGCAGGCAATTGCAAACATAAAGAGGATATGTGAAGAGCACCTGAAGGGGCGCTATGAGCTGGAAGTGATTGATATATACCAGCAGCCCGGCAGTACACAGGAGGATCATGTTATTGCAGCCCCCACGCTGATAAAAAAACTTCCCCTCCCATTGAGAAGACTTATCGGCACCCTGTCGGATGAGGAGCGTGTTCTCGTAGGACTGGATATTAAGCCGAAGAAGTAAGACCGGGCTTTTATGCCGGATTGCATAACTTTATATTCTGATTGATTAATATAATCTGCATTATGCGAGAATCAAAAGTCACACGGAAAACAAACGAAACAGATATCGAAGTGAAAATATCACTGGACGGCTCAGGAAACACCGACATCAATACAGGTATTGCTTTCCTTGACCATATGCTGAATTCTTTTTCAAAACACGGCTCCTTTGACCTTGTGGTAAAAGCGCGGGGGGATCTGGGTGTGGATGATCACCATACTATAGAGGATGTGGGCATAACCCTGGGCGATGCCATACGGAAAGCACTGGGAGATAAAAAAGGCATTGAGCGTTTCGGAGAAGCCCGTGTCCCGATGGATGAAGCGCTTGCATCAGCGGTGATAGATCTCAGCGGGAGAAGCTATCTTGTCTTCAACGGCGTATTTAATAATCAAAAAATAGGGGATTTCAACCCGCATAATACACGCCACTTTTTTGAATCATTAACCAGTAACGCAGGTATCAACGCGCATCTGAATGTTGCAGGGGATAACGACCATCACAAGATCGAGGCACTCTTCAAGGCATTTGGGATTGCATTAAAAAGGGCCACAAGACCGGGGGGCCTGGGTGTGCCAAGCACAAAAGGCGTTTTATAGGATTTTAGTTCCCAGAGCATAACATCCTACAATAATTATGGCATTAAAAAGTTTAGAGAATAAAATCTGGTTCCTGCTGAACGAAACTCTTAATCAATTTATGAGTGATCGCGCAACAAAACTTTCGGCATCCTTATCGTACTATACCATTTTTTCTTTACCACCCTTACTAATTATTATTATTTATTTAGCTGGAATATTCTTCGGAGCCGAAGCAGTAAGAGGAGAAATTTTTGGACAGATTAACGAATTAGTGGGGAATGAAGCAGCTATGCAAATCCAGGAAATAATTAAGAATATTAAACTTTCGAACAATAGTGGCTTTGCCGCTACCATTGGAATTATCACATTGTTACTTGGCGCTACTGGGATGTTTGTAGAATTACAAGACTCCATTAATTTGATCTGGGGATTAAAAGCCAAACCCAAAAGAAGATTAATAATATTTCTAAAACACAGGTTGATGTCTTTTTCAATTATTATCTCTATGGGGTTTTTGCTCTTAGTCGGGTTGATCGTAAATTCCTTAATAGATATTCTCATCAAACGAACGAGATCTTTCTTTCCAGATATAACCGTGTTCTTGTTTTATGCTCTGAATACTGCGGTGTTGTTTATTATAATCACTTTACTATTCACTGTCATATTTCGTACTTTGCCTGATGGCAGGGTGGGTTATAAAGATGCAATTCTCGGAGCGGCGTTTACTGCGTTGTTGTTTGTGGTAGGAAAATCTGTAATTGGTGCATACATTGGAAGTTCTTCCATTGCGTCCATTTATGGAGTGGCGGGTTCTTTAATTGTTATTCTGCTTTGGGTTTATTATTCTGCTATCATACTTTACTTTGGCGCTGAGTTCACAAAAGTGTATGCATTAGCGTTCGGGAATAAAATAATCCCTAATGATTATGCTGTATACATTGATAAAAAAGAAAGAGAAATTGAACCTCGTGTTGTTAATACGCAAAAATAATCTCATGTCCATGACTGCAAAAGGTACGCCATGTCCGTAACATCATATTGGTAGAAAGGTTTAAAAACCAATGCATCATAATTATAATGCTAGTGATCATAGATGGTATCCATTATAGGAATCTATTTCAGTCTGATCGCGGTCTCATTTATACTTGTAGCCATAGCAATTTATCTTTCCTTCAAAAACTGGGCATGCTGGAGGGAAATTAAACTTGACACAATTAAAGCAAGAGTATTTCTTGATAAATCATTTCTGGATAATAATTTTAAGCTTACACTTATTACTACAGGGATTCTAGCCGGGTTGACTGGTATTCATCTGGCGTTGGAATATATTGAACTGAGCAACATGATGCAATCGCTGGATGAGGACTTATCACCCGGGTTCTATCTTATTTACTATAGTGTATTTCCTATTGGTATGCTGGGACTTGTACTGGTGACATACATATGGTATAGACTTCTCTATAAAAAGATTCAGATAAATAATGTATTATAAAAACTCGAAGGAAACTGAGGAATTGATAGGTAGAGTACTTGCGGACGTGTGGAGAGCTTATGGTGTAGAGGCCTGTGCTGCCGTAAGTCGCGACGGGTTACTTATTCATGCTATTATGCAGCAGGAGCAGTATGGGAAATCCCTTGCTGCAATGTCGGCTGCCATGCTCGGTGCGGCTGAGACAACGATTGCGCAGATCGGGAGAGGTGTGCCTCATCGTGTTATTGTGGAGTGCGAGCATGGAAAATTGATCGCTATTGGTGCAGGACCTAAAGCCCTGCTCGCCGTTATTGTAAATTCTGATGTAAAACTGGGATTAATCCTCCTTGGGCTTGAAGAATCAGCAAAAAAGCTCAAAGGGATATTAAATTGAGAATCAATCACCTCGCCCCACAGCCAGCATCCGATCAAGTGCCAGTTTTGCTTTTCTCCTGGTGTCCTCAGGTACCCTTATTATGTGCTCGTTATTTTCAAGTGCCCTTATTATACTCTCAAGTGTGTTCATTTTCATATTCGGGCAGACTGCGTATCCTGTTGCTGGAATAAATCTCTTATCAGGGTTTTCTTTGCTCAATCTATGTAAAAGCCCTATCTCAGTGCCTATGATAAACTCCCCTGAGTCTGATTGGGCCGCATATTTTAACATACCTGATGTACTTAAGACCTTATCAGCGAGCGATACGACATCAGGCCGACACTCCGGATGAACAAGAATCTCTGCATCAGGATGCTCTTCCTTCTCAAGCAGGATATCACCAGGCAGTATCAGATGGTGGGTAGGGCAGTATCCATTCCATGGAATAATCTTCTTTTCTGTATTGTCTGCCACATATCTGGCAAGGTTTCTGTCAGGGATAAAGATGATCTCATCCTCATCAAGCGAGTTCACTACTCTAATCGCATTTGAGGAGGTACAGCATATATCGCTCTGTGCCTTCACGGACGCGGACGTGTTGACATAACAAACAACAGCAGCATCAGGATATTTCTGTTTCTCAAGCTTTAAGGACTCAGGGGTTATCATGGCTGCCATCGGGCACTGGGCATTTAACTCAGGCATAAGAACAGTCTTCTCCGGGCTCAATATAGCTGCGCTCTCAGCCATGAAATCAACGCCGCAGAAAACGATTACATCTGCATCGTGTGAGGCAGCGGTCTTGCTTAGACCAAAAGAATCGCCTACAAAATCCGCTATATCCTGAACATCGCCGCGCTGGTAGTTATGTGCAAGTATTATTGCGTTCTTCTCTTTTTTTAATTGTTTGATTCTGTTGATGTCATCCATATTTTTGTATCTTGTATCTAACATTATCCTAATGCTTAAATTGTTTTCTAGCGCAAAGTGTCTCATTTAACCTTATATATCTGCACAGTATCGTTATACACTGGCTCAAAAAACTCCTGCTCTCCGAACTTCTCAAGCCCTGCCTCCGGGTATTTCTCCCGCTCGATATCCCCGATGTAAACATACCGAACATTGTATTTCTTTAGCAGGCTGATCGCTCTGTTCGTATCAGCAGTGGAGTATATGATATCCACATCCCGAACACGTTCATCGATTTTGCTCCAGTTTGTGTTCCACATCTTCTCATGGGATACCCAGCCGATCACTGTCGGCAGCCCTGTGAGTGATGATATGCGCGATGAGTATGAGTACGCCTTGCCGGGTGCCTCTAGAATCACCTCGCTGCCTGTAATATTTTTGTTTATCCACTGGATCGCCATGTAATCCTCACGATTTGTTTTTTCAAGGTATGCCGTCCCGTCCAGGGTGCCACGGGTGGATGTGCTGAAATACGACGTACCGCTCGTCCAGCTCGTGGTTGATGCGATCGGGTGGATAAGGGAGGCAAAGACCATAAAGATCACGACAAGTGACCATGCGGCTACCCCTATGTATTTGAATCTGCCGCTTCTGGCTCTGTTGTTCAGGATATGATAGATCGCATATGAGGAGGCGATCCCCCACAGAACCCATATCTGCAGGTGGAATTTCATAACCGTGTTAAAGCGCTTCCACGGCATGGCATCAACAACATAGAAAACCTCAGTAAGCAAAGCTATCAGACTTCCAAGCAGCACAAGCAGCAGGACGAACCTTGCCTCGTATCTTTCTAATCTGATTATCCCGTAGGCTGAGATCAGGATCATCACAGCAAGCAGAGGAAGCACCTGGAAATCAAACCCTGACAGTACAATCACAGGAACTAATCCAGCGGCTAAGATCACATACATTAATGGATCTTTTTTGTACTGCCACCATAAGATAAACAGGAAAGAGAGTATGAGGAATATAAAAAGTGCGAATATCTCAATAAAATTAAAAAGAAGAGTTCTCTGCTGCACAAGCTCGATCCCCCCGAACCCGCCTGAGTCCTTGGTCAGGAAATATGGCAGGTACATGATAACACTGAGAGCTGTTGTCTGGGCGCTCAGACGCAGGGCTTCTTTTCTGTGCCTGAAGATAAAGATAAGGTATGCAAAAAGAAGGTATGTCGGGTATTCCCATGTATTAAGCCCGGCAAAAAACCCGATAGATAGGCCCAGGAGTATGATGTGCCATCGCCCCACTTTTTCTGCCCTGAACAGACTCAGGCCAAGGGTAATAAGCATTACCTGGAACGGTATCGATATCATGTAAGCATGCAGGCAGCCGTGCGCAAACGTGTGGTAAGGGTAGTAATTAAAGGTCTGGGGGATGATACTGATCGAGTTCCAGAAATCAAACTTGAGCAGCCACTGCTGTATATCAGGCGTCTGCAGTGGCGCGTAGCGTATAAATTCCCTTGCCTCAGGAACAAGATATGCAACAAGCTGCAGGAAGCCCGACATTATCCCGCTCACTGACACGAACAGCGCGCTTACTATGCCAGAGAAGGATCGCTGCGTCAGGTTGTACCCGATACCGTAGGCTGCCTGTGCGGTGAGCGCAAAGAACATTGCAACTGCGAGGTTGTACGTAATATTGGAAGGCATCCCTGATAGCTTTGTCAGTATTGCCGCAACCATCTGTCCGAAATAGTAATAGCTCAGGGTCTCGCCCGCCAGCCACGGATCAGGTGGTGGAAAATACGTGCTGCGCAGGATGGACTGCATGAAGCCAAAATCCGTGAAATCCTCAGAATGCGGGCCGTATATATCAGGCTTGCTCATCACAATGAACGTGAATATGAGAAATGAAGCCACGAAGACAAGCTCGCTCTTCAGCGCAGTGCCTTTAAGAGACAGGAGCTTTGAATCGAATCTGCGAAGTGAGATAAAAGCAAGAACCATAAGAGCAAATACGATCACAGCAAACCCAAAACCCGATATTTCAAGGCTAACAGTCAGCCATACCATGTACGTTATTAAAAGAAGCCCAATAAGCTTTGAGACAGAATACCCCCTGTCAGGCAGGTTAATGAAGTAAGCTGTCAGGGGAAATGCGATCAGACCTATTGCTTCAATAATCAGCAGCCACCAGAGGATAAACACTACTTCGGACATTCAATGCTCCCCGGAAGTCTAGCAGAATTATATCAAGTATTGTACTTCCATTCGCTCTTTATTGATTTTTATTTCACCGTTCTCCTTTTCATATGATTTTATCTTTTCATCAAGCGCTATTAACAACTTTTTAGCTGCTTCCCGGGTTAAAATCACCAAACCATCAGAGTGATAAGCCCACCCATCCTCAATTTTAAATTTCTCATTAAATAATTCTAGACGAAAATCGATATCTGTAAGTGTAACTGTAACGTTAGTTGCGTATGTTTTACTAAATAAAGAGGATCTGAAAACCGAAATTCGTTCTCCCTCAACTCTCCCCTCTACTCTTCCCCTTTCTTTCTCACCTATCTCATTGCTCATAGATATATTCCTTATGCAGATGATAAAGCTGATGTTAATATCCTTTTTGATTGCATCATAGAGGTTTTGCCCCCACCAGTCATTAGTATATAACCACTCGCCTGATCTGTATAAAATCGGTTAGTCTCATCTACAGGAGGAAGACCTATCTTTCTTCTTATCTCATCTTTAGCTTCCTCCTCCTCAAGTGGATTTTCAGCTTGTTTAAAGCTATGTTCTAATGAGGCAGAAATTAGCAGTTTTACTATTTTGTTATCGGCTAACCGATAGGTCTTCAGTTGACCTAGCTCTTCGTTTATTTCCAAAATGTTGTTGTTGATCATTTCAGGGATTTTTTTGTTAACAGTGGTTCTCGAAAGCCCAGTGAATTCGCTAATCTCTGTCTGGTTATAGGAATTATCCATATTTTCAGCTAGAAAATCGATAATTTTAATCTCAGAGGTTTCCCCAAGAAAGTCTTCTAACGCCATATTAACTAAACTCCTATAATTCATTACGTTTTTATTAATCCTACATTTTGTATATTAGGTATATTTAGAGTCAGGTATATCCCTATTACATACTAGTATATACTGATGGTATTTAAGTGTATTTAAGATTATTGTACATGGTGTTAAACTGGTTGTACAGTAAGCTTAATTATATGTTTTAATAGTATTGCATACGGATGACATGTGGTTTCTCAAAATATGAGTTATATATCATATGGAAGATATGCTATAAAAATAGGTGGTGTAATAAGCATATAGATAGAAGGGATTTAGTTAAGGGTAGGCCTATACATGAGATTGATCAATACGAGGATGCGGTCAGAAATTTAGTGAGGGACAGGTTTCTCCAAGAATATTGTTCTCAAGGAAGATCAGACATTTGTATTCCCAAACAAAATAGAAACAGGGCTTTAGAAGCATTAAACTCTCATAAAAACGAGTATGATTTTATTAGATATATTGAATTTATAAGATAGAAGTCGAGCCTTTTACTTCAAATAACCGATTCCGTAACATACATGAAATGTGAAAACAGAGACGTTATTCAAATTAAAATGATTTATATCTACTGCAGAGGTGTAGAAATTCAGCAAATGAAACTGATGCGGTATGGGTATGCATATAGCTTGCCATTGTATTGTGCTCAATCAGGCCGTCCATACCAGAACTTATCCCCTTCCCCCGCCTCAATCTATAAACCCACCTGGCATCCCTATCACATTCTGTAACCGAGTAATGGAACTCATGACCTCGTACTATTTTGCCTTTTCTTGCAATGGGTGAATCGGATACAACCTGCGCCTCTGTATAACCAAGTGCCTGAAGCTTATCGGTCATCCTTGAACTTGCCCCGAGGATGCCGGCCATCCTGTATGTCCTGTCGGTCATCAGGCTCCCATTCAAATACAAAAGCGCCCCGCATTCACCGTATATCGGCATCCCGTCATCCGCAGCTTTTTTTATCTCATCGCGCGTTCTTGAAGCTTCAAGCTCGCGCGCATGAAGCTCAGGGTATCCTCCGCCCAGATAGATGCCATCCACCTTCGGAAGCTTATCGCTCACAGGACTAAAAAATGTAAGATCAGCTCCCAGTCTTCTAAGGTCATCAAATGAATCCTGGTAATAGAAGCAAAATGCGCTATCCCATGCAATACCGATCCTTGTGCTGGATATTTTATCCGGCTCGCTCAGGGCTATATCCTGCGCCTTAAAATTACCTGCAATTGTCTTTACCGCCTCTATATCGACATGTTTTTCAATAAAATCAGAGAGAAGTCTTATATCCAGCTTATTCTCGCCCGCTGTATGAAGACCAAGGTGTCTTGACGGGATTGATATCTCCTTTGATCTTGGAAGTGCTCCGATTATGGGAATATTGATGCCCGCGCTGCTGAGTGAATTGCGGATGAGTTCTACATGTCTCTCGCTGCCAGCGTTATTTAAAATAATACCCTGGATATTGATCCTATCGAATTCCACAAAACCCTTTATTACAGCAGCAGCGCTCCTCGATACCCCGTATACGTTAACAACGAACACAACAGGTACATCCAGGATCTTTGCAACATGGGCAGAACTTGCAACCTCAGTATCATCCAAACCATCAAAAAGACCCATTACCCCCTCTATTATGCAGAAATCCGCACCTTGCGATGCACGCGCAAAGGTCTCAAGCACACCCCTCTCACCCATTATGTAGCTATCCAGATTCCTTGATGCACGCCCGCAGATCGCCGTATGGTGACCCGGGTCGATGAAATCAGGCCCGACCTTAAAAGGCTGGATCTTGTATTTTTTACTGAGCGCAGCCATCAGGCCTAATGCCGCTGTAGTTTTTCCAGCGCTGCTGCCCGTGCCTGCGATCAGAACAGCGGATGTTTTGGGTTCAGGAATAGGTTATCACCGTGAGAACTATGGGATTTCTGTATATTAACATCATCGTAAGGTGTATCTTAACCGTGGAACCAAGGTCAGCAGCGGTTACCCTGTGATTATTTGCATACATATCCTTGACGGCAACTCCAGTTTCCCGTAATCCTATGCCGATGCCATCACCTGTCCTCAGCGGTGTGTTCGGCTGTTGGGAAAATTATAAGTGCACCGGATACGATTGATTATTTGAGAAATGAAGGGGTTACATATGGACAAAATGGAAAAGATAATCTCTAAAGATGGCACACCCATCGCTTATGAACACAGCGGTGCTGGGCCACCGCTGATCCTCGTGCACGGCACGGCTGCTTCTCATGCACGTTGGGCAACTATCCTTCCGACACTCAGGCAGCATTTTAGCGTGTATGCTGTTGATCGGCGCGGCCGTGGCGAGAGCGGGGATGCTAATGCCTACACCATCGAGCGCGAGTTCGAGGATATAGCCGCGGTTGTGGACTCAATTGGGGGACAGGTCAACCTGCTCGGTCATTCCTATGGTGCCGTCTGTTCCCTGGAGGCGGCATTGCTCACCCGAAACATTCGCAAGATGGTCTTGTACGAACCGCCAATGCCCCTGGCAGGCTTCCAGATCTACCCCGAAGGAATTATAGAACGCCTCCAGGCGCTGCTGGATGCTGGCGACCGGGAAGGAGTCGTCGTCACCTTCCTTCGTGAAGTTGTGAAAATGCCTTCCAGCGAGCTTGCGCTTTTTCAAGCGCAGCCTGCCTGGTCGGCGCGGGTGGCTGCGGCACACACGATTCCTCGCGAGATAAGAGCGCATGAGCGATATAGATTCGAACCAGAGCGATTTAAGGATATGAGTACTCCGACACTGCTTCTGCTCGGCGGCGAAAGCCCTCCCTTCATGAAAGCTTCTGTAGAAGCTGTGAACGCGGCGCTGCCAAACAGTCGGATTTCTGTCATGCCCGGGCAACAACATATCGCAATGAGCACGGCACCGGAACTCTTTCTACGAGAGGTAATAGGATTCCTGGTAGAGTGAGCATGGTTGATGGAGCTAATAGAAGATAAAGATTAAAAGGTGAAAACATGGAAGTTATAACTATAGTAGAAGGAAAGGTGCCTATTTCTAAGGCAGGAGAATTTGAAGCGGCTTACGAATCCCTCAAACAAGAACCATTTCCACCAGGTTTGCTGAGGTCATCCCTGTTAAGAAATAGTGACAATCCAGAAATCTACAGAATTGAAACTGCGTGGGAAAGTCGTGAAGCTTTGGATAAAATGAGAAGTAGTACACAGACACCTAAAGCCGTTGAACTATTCCAAAAAGTCAAGGCTTCACCACGTGTAGAAATATATGATATTGTACATAATCTCCCTTGATCGATAAATTTTGATGTAGGTGTTCATCATTAAATTGAATGCATATTCAACCCCATAAAAACACTATATGCTATTGTATTTATTAATAATAAGGTAAGGTGATTCTTACATCCTGACTTTCTGGGTTTCATAGGCTACATTTCGTAAAAAACAGCCACTTATATTTGATTATACCAAAATGCTCATAGTCCATATATAGACTAAACAGAACTGTAGAAAAAATTGGTCTTTCAGTGCTACAGTATGTGCTTTTTCTAAGTTTTGAAATTTGGTAGTCTTCAAAACTCGGAATCTCAGGTTACATGAGGTGGGCGACATTGCTGCTGAGAATCCCAGATAACTGGATGACACAGTTGCTGTCTGATCATGATGTGCATATCAGGGTTTTCGGGTGCATGCCCTATGAATCCAGGGGCGGCAGAGGGCTTATGAGGATCAGTTCAGATGAGAACCTGGATACTTTATTAGATGATGTACGCAGGCGCAGGGAAGTGCTAAGAGCCAGCTTCTCCCGAATATCTGAGCGGGCAGTCGTGGGTGAGGTTGTTATTGACCGGTGCGCAGCCTGCATGGCCCTTAAGCAATCTGATTGCTTCATGGTCTCATCAAGATCCAGTATCAGGGGATGGCTTGAGTGGACTGTTGCAGCAGAGAGCAATGGTACGATCTCTGACCTGGTTGGCCTGCTTAAGAGGCACGGGTGCGAGGCTCAACTGATCCAGGTCTCTTCTTCCTCTGGTGGCTGCGGTCTCACCCCAAGACAGGAGGAGATCCTCCAGTTTGCTTACAGCAATGGGTACTTTGAGTATCCAAGAAGGATACGGCTCAGGGACCTCTCTTTGATCTTTGATGTGTCGTCTTCTACTATGTCCGAGATCCTGAGAGCAGGGCAGCGCAGGATTTTCTCTGAGTATTTTGGAATCCCTCAGGGATAGAGCTCCCTTATATGTTCGGGAAAAAGCGGATTCTGCATCAGGACATATCTATGTCTATGCAGGCCGTGCATTAGCGGCTTGTAGAAAATAACTTCAGGAGGTACAACAAGGGAAGATGAGAAAAGAAATACCTGGCGCGGCCCGGACTACCAGTCCCGGATCTACCACGATCCTGCTCAGAAGGGCCCTAAGAGAGAATAATCCCTGGAACCAGACTGAAGAGGCGGCCGATATTGCATTAGGACATAGATATTCATGCTGTGGATCAACATGGTTTGACAGGATCACTGATTACCACTTCAAGATATACCACGATCCTAACAAGAATATCAGGTGACTGACTGAAGCAGCACTAATTCCAGTACAAAAAACTATTTTTTATTTTTTTCAATCAGCATGACCAAAACTAAACTTATAATACCTTCCTTGCACCTTGAAGAGAGGTTCCTGCAGCTCAGTTTCGTAAACTTTCAGATTTCCTTCCTCTTTCCAGATTTCGAAAGCATTTCTCTCTTCAGTATAAACGTTTAATCTTCCCTCTTCTTTCAAAATGTTATATCCTGTTCCTCCAAAAAATATATACCATCTTTCATGTTCTTCTCTGGAAATTCTGGCGTCATCAGGAAGTGGAAATCCACTGGAAACGAACGTATTTCTTAATTTTATCGGGATAAGGTCATCTTTTGATTCTGGCATATAAGTCTTGGAACCTGTTGAGATGTTGATTCGATTTAATTCCTCTTCTACTTCTGTATCTGTAATGCTAAACAAATAACGTTTTTCAGTTATTCTGTATACCCAGTTGCTCTTTAGGTAAGAATCTACTTTATAGACAGAAGCATATTCAGAAAGCGGGTATCCGTTAGATTCAAATGTTCTTCTCATTTTTACTGGTATAATGCTTCTGTTTAAGTCGTCCTCTAACTCTCCATCCATAATATCAAACAGATACAGACTTTCATGCCTTTTCTTTTCTATAAAATCTCTCGCTCGCTTCCATTCCTCATAATCCACCTCTAATGATCTGCTTTTATTGATAGCGTATTCATCTATTGCTTTTTCAAGCGTCGGGTATCTCTCCAGTTCATCTTCTGTTATCTCAGCATACCTGATCTTCTCACCTGTGGAAATATTGACCTCCTCAACACTTATGAACACACCACCGCTCAAGCTCATTGCCCAAATAAACCATGCACTGATAGTCAAAAAGAGAGCAGCAAAAGATATAGAGAATGCTCTTAATAAACCCATGTTTTTCCGTTTGTTGAGCCAGTCATTTAGCGCCTCCTTCTTCTCATATTCTTTTCCTTTTCAAAAAGAATGCATAAACCATACATTGCTTTATTGCGTTCCTCCATACTGCCGCAAAAGGTTGGCGGTCTCAGTGTGGTTCTCAGTAACTGCCCAGGATAGCGGGGTAGCACCGACGATATTATCCTTCGCATTCACGTCTGCCCCACTTTCCAGCAGCAGCTTTATAGTCTCGGTGTAACCCTCAATGGCTGCCCAGTGCAGCGGGGTAAAACCGTCATCGCTCCTCGTGTTCATCTCCGCGCTCCTATCCAGTAGCAGCTTTGCGGTTTCAGTGCGGCCACTACCGGCTGCCTCGTGCAGCGGGGTCAGACCGTGATCGTCCTTCACGTTCACCTCTGCTCCCCTATCCAGTAGCAGCTTTGCGTTTTCAGTACGGCCATTACGGGCTGCCACGTGCAGCGGTGTATAACCATATTGGTCTTTCGCGTTCACCTCTGCGCCGCTTTCCAGCAGCAACTTTACGGTCTCGGTGTGGGCTGCCCCGTGCAGCGGGGTTGAGCCCCTATCATCTATCACGTTCACCTCTGCGCCGCTTTCCAGCAGCAGCTTTACGGTCTCGGCGCGGTCTGCCCAGTGCAGCGGGGTAGCACCGCCACCGTTCTTCGCGTTCACCTCTGCTCCCCTATCCAGCAGCAGCTTTACGGTTTCGGTGCGGCCAGCAATGGCTGCACGGTGTAGCGGAGTAATACCCATAATATAGTCCTTCGCGTTCACCTCTGCGCCGCTTTCCAGCAGCAGCTTTGCGATCTCGGTGTGGCCCTCAATGGCTGCCTCGTGCAGCGGTGTCAAACCGTCATCGTCCTTCGCGTTCACGTCTTGTCCGGCATCTAAATGTCTTTTAACCTCTGCAAGGTTGCCCTTTTCTACTGCTTCATGTATGGTTTGTGTTTCCAGCGAAGTCTGCGACGGTTGTTCTATACAACCTGCCAGAGCCACTAACACCAGCACCAGTGCCCGCGTTGTCCTTTTAGCAAATACATTCATCTTATACACTCCCAACGGAGGGTTAAGCTTCTTATACTTGTTATTGTGTTTTCTTCATTTTATAAATATCTTCCTGTTGTCAAACATCTCAGGATTCATCTTACTCCCACTAATGAGGTGGCGAAGTTATTGATTTGATGCAAAAATTTATTTGCTCGTGGATTCAACCCAATTTTAGGGGATAAAATTGCTTGTATTGTATAACAGCATGACAAGAGCAATCGAGCCTTTTGAGGCTCTTGAGAACCGTGAGGTGAAGATGTTCACCTGCGGGCCTTCCATATACCAGCGGCCTCATATAGGGAACTACCGCACGTTTGTTTTTGAGGACATCCTGCAGCGGTACCTTGAGTACCTGGGCTACAGGGTCATACGGGCACTTAATTTCACTGATATAGAGGATAAATCCATTGAGGAAGCACAGAAGCGCAACATGGACGTGCTTGAGTTAACACAACGATACGCCGATATATTCTATGAGGATATAAAACTGCTAAAGATAGAACCTCCCACCTGTAACCCCAGATCCTCTACATCGGTTGACCAGGCTGTCTTCCTGATACAGGAACTTTTGAAAAAAGGCCATGCCTACTGGTATAAGGGAAATGTGTATTTTGACCCATTAACGTTTGAGGGTTTTGGCAAACTCGCGCACCTGGATATGTCCCGCTGGCCGCGCGTTAAGCGGCGCTTTCACAGGGACACGTATCCGGGCGACCCCTGGAACCGGGGGGATTTTATTATCTGGCGCGGGTACAAAAAAGGTGATATTATCTACTGGGATACTGCTATTGGCCGGGGAGCACCTGCATGGAACATACAGGACGCTGCCATGTTATTACAGACGCTTGGTCTTAGCATAGATATCCTCGCAGGGGGAGAAGATAACCTTGTGCGGCATCATGATTATATAATCGCCACCACTGAACCGGTCTCAGGAAGGCAGCTTGCGCGCTACTGGCTTCACTGTGCCCACCTGCTTGTGAACGGAAAGAAGATGTCCAAAAGTAGAGGAAATATTATCTATATCGATGATCTCCAGAGAGCAGGGTATACCGGTGAAGAGATCCGGTTCTTCCTGATATACGGCCATTATAAAAAAAGGCTGGACTTCAGCCATGATCGAATCAAAAAGACATCCCTTAAATTAAGACAGGCATATGGGATGATCGATACAATCAGGAATATGGGTACGGGTATGCAGAAAACTGATAACGCAGTGAATGAATTTATCATACACTTAAAACGGGACTTTGAGAAGAATATGGATAATGACCTTAATGCTAAACCTGCTTTTGATGGGATGCTCAATACTCTCTCAAGACTTACTGAACTTGCAGAGAAGAGTCGGGTTACTTCAAGGGATGCAGAGAGGGTTGCTACTATACTTAAAAGTATAGACAGTGTTCTGCAGGTGCTTGGGCCATCCCTTATCTAGAATCAGGTAAGTTTATATGCAAACAATTACCATGAAATATTAGGTGAGTGTCATGAGTGTTCAGGTTGGAAGGAAGGCGCCAAGCTTCAGCATGCAGGGAATAATTCGAAGGGAGATTAGAGATGTCCATCTGGATGACTATTCTGGAAAATGGGTTGTGCTCTTCTTTTACCCCGGGGATTTTACGTTTGTCTGCCCTACCGAGGTCACTGAGTTCAGTGAGAGATGCGATGATTTTGCAGACCTGAATGCCCAGGTACTGGGAGTAAGTGTGGATAGTGTGTATGCCCACCAGGCATGGCTCAAAGAGCTTGGTGAGTTAAAGTACCCATTGCTCAGCGATATAACAAAAGAAATCAGCAGGAGCTATGGTGTGTTAATAGAGAGCAAGGGCGTAAGCCTGCGAGGTGCGTTTATCATAGACCCTGAGGGTATAGTCAGGTATCAGGTTATCCATGACATGAACATTGGCAGAAGCGTTGATGAGGTACTGAGAGTTTTGAAAGCACTGCAGACAGGTGAGCTGTGCCCGGTTGAATGGAGACCGGGGAAGCCCACGCTAGGAAAGACCCAGTAAAGTTATGGTAAAGCCTGAGTGGCTTAAAACAAGACCTCCTGCAGGGATTAAGTTCCTGGCTTTAAAGAGAACCATGCATGAGCACGGCTTAAACACTGTCTGTACAGGTGCAAGATGCCCCAATGTGGGAGAATGCTGGAGCAGGGGAACTGCTGCCTTTATGATCATGGGCTCTACCTGTACCAGGAACTGTCGGTTCTGCGCTGTTAAAAAAGGAAGGTATGGTGAGCCTCTTGATCCTTCCGAACCTGAAAGGATAGCAAGGGCTGTGAGGAAAACAGGCCTGAGGTACGCTGTCCTGACATCTGTGGACAGGGATGACCTCCCGGATGGAGGTGCAGGGCATTTCGCAGACTGCGTCAGAGCAATAAAAGATATGAATAATAATATACTGGTTGAGATCCTGATCCCTGATCTTCATGGAGATATCCGGTGCCTGAGGAGAGTAATAGATGCCCGTCCTGATGTTGTTGGGCATAATATAGAGACTGTAGAGGAATTCCAGGCTCTGGTAAGGGACCGGAGGGCGGGGTACAGGCTGTCCCTGGAGGTGCTGCGCAATTTAAAAAAGATCTCCTCTTCCATCTGTACTAAATCCTCTATTATGCTCGGCCTCGGGGAGACTGAGGATATGGTATTAAAGACGATGGATGATCTAAGAAATGCCGGAGTCGATATCATTACACTGGGCCAGTACCTGAGGCCCACCATAAAGCAGCTTGAAGTTAAGGAGTATATATCGCCAGAGAAGTTCGCATTCTATAAAAGGGAAGCAGAAGACATGGGATTTTCTCTGGTGATCAGCGGGCCTCTTGTCAGAAGTTCATATATGGCAGAGGATGCAGTAAAACATGAATTTCGGTTCTTTTAAATATTTTATTTGAAAGGACAGGAATCCATTAGTTTATCAAGATCTATGCGTAGCTCATTGGTTCCTTTGTCTGCAATACTGATGAGTTCGTCTGTAGAAGGGATCTGGTCCTTAAAATTAAATGGTTTGTATGGCTCTATATTTACAGATAGAAAATAATCATTAAATTTAGTCCCGTCTCCTGCTAACCGATTTGAAAACTCTACCCAGACTGATGGTATACCATACGTGTGTGAAGTAATTATACCATGTAAAGAGCTTGAAACTGTTCTTTTACAGCTATGGATAGTGTCTATAACTTTTTCTACTGGATCGAGCAGATTAATTATCAAAGCATCACTGGAATCTATTTCATTTTTAACTTTATTATAATCAACGTAGTGGGGTATTATTCCTAGATCGTATTGTTTTTTTGTTTTAGGTGTATATAATCTTGGCAGCAGTAATGCCGGATCACCGTAAACCTCAGGGCATTCATAACCTGACTCTAATAACCTCTTTCTTGTTAGAGGACCCCTTACAGCAAATATTTTTTTGGGTTTTTTGATTCTCTCATATCTAAAAAGTATTCCTGCACCCCATATAATCGCATTTTTGTTCGCAGCGCCAATAACACTTCCAGTAACAATATAATATTCTTTAGAGCAATGTTTGCTGCACAATACAGGTTTCTTATGACTTATTTTTTCTACCAGGTATGGAGAGAGTGCATCTCCAAAATTCCTATTTCTCTCTCCTGACCACCAATATGCCCTTATAATGTCAGCTTCCTTTCTTTTTCTAAGACCAGATTTTTTAATAGATGCAGTTAGTCTTGACATATCTTTTTATCTCAGATTTCAGGATAGATACTTAGCTGTGACGTCTTACCCAACAACTTTTCAAGAGGATTCATATTATTATCTATTTTGTTCCGGTTAGTCAAAAAACCTCCTGTCTTGATTGCCTCTTAATTATCCGGGGATGAATAAAGATTATAACCAATCCGACCAATTCAATCCCTCATGAAGCAGAAACCCACAGTAGACCTCGAAAACGATATAAAACTCCACTCAAACGTCTGGAAATTCGGGGACGATATTGATACCGATGCCATAACACCAGGCAAGTACCTCACGATAAACAAACCTGATGAGCTGGCCAGACATGCCTTTGAAGGCGTGCGTCCCGAATTCGCAGGCGGCGTTAAAGAGGGAGATATCATTGTAGCAGGCTTTAATTTCGGATGCGGCTCCTCAAGAGAACATGCACCTCTTGCCCTCAAGGGAGCAGAGGTAAGGTGCATAATTGCAAAATCGTTTGCACGCATCTTCTTCAGGAATGCTATAAATATCGGTCTTCCACTGCTTGAATGCCCTGATACCGATAAGATCGGGGAGGATGACCATATAGAGGTTGATTTTGAATCCGGGGTAATTACCAATAGCTCAAAGAACCAGACATATCAGGCGACGCCGCTGCCTGATTTCGTTCGTGGCATAGTTGATGCCGGTGGTCTTACAGGTTTTGCCAGAAGAATGGTAGAGGAGTGATAAAAATGGTTGTAGAGTTAAAAGATGGAGTATACTGGGTCGGATGCGTCGACTGGAACATCAAGCATTTTCACGGGCATGAATTATCAACACACAGGGGCACAACGTATAATGCTTATCTGATAATCGATGAAAAAATAGCTCTTGTTGATACAGTCTGGGGCCCGTTTTCACATAAGCTGATAGAAAACATTGAAGAGATAATTGATATAAGGAAAATAGATTATGTAATAGCAAACCACGGTGAAACTGACCATTCAGGAGGACTTCCTGAATTGATGAAGTTAATCCCGGATGCTGCGGTCGTGGTCTCAGAGAAGGGAAAGGAAAGTATCTTCAAACATTATCATTCTAACTGGAATTTCAAGGTGGTGAACACAGGCGATGCAATCAGCCTCGGGGAAAATAAGCTTGTTTTTGTTAAAGCTCAGATGCTCCACTGGCCTGACAGCATGTTCACATATCTTACAGGCAAAAATATCCTGATGCCTAACGACGCCTTTGGCCAGCACTATGCCTCATCGGGACGGTTCAATGATGAGGTCGATGAGATAGAGGTCTATCAGGAGGCTGTAAAATACTATGCGAATATATTAACTCCTTTTAGCGATCTTGTCATCAAAAAAATAGATGAGTTAAAGAGCCTGAACCTTCCGGTGGATATAATCGCACCAAGCCACGGGATTATCTGGAGGAAAGATCCGATGCAGATAGTGGAGAAATACTATGAATGGGCATCCGGGAAAAACGATGGCTCTGTTGTGATAATATATGACACTATGTGGAATGGCACTGAGGAAATGGCCATGGCGATCGCAAAGGGGCTGGGAAAGGAGGGCCTGAGATTCAAGATGTTCCATATGGGCGTATGCGATCGCAACGATGTGATCACAGAGGTACTCAGGGCCAGAGGGATACTTATCGGTTCGCCAACAATGAATAATGGTCTCCTGCCCAGTATAAAACCCATACTTGAGGATCTGAAAGGATTGAAATTCAAGAACAAATCTGGTGCAGCCTTTGGGTCATACGGCTGGAGCGGGGAGAACGTGAAACTTATCGAAGAAAACCTTGAAAAAGCAAGGATAAAAATCCTGCAGGAAGGTATCAAATTCAAGTGGCAGCCTACGAAGGAAGAATTAGAGAAGTGTGTTGAGTTCGGAAGGAACTTTGCGAAAGGCCTGATGAGCGGTTAGAGAGACCAATGAGATATCCAGGTGGCACGCCCACACAACCAGAGATAATCGCTGTAGCTTTATCAAAGCTCAATCTCACGCCTGCTGATGTATTTCTGGATATCGGCTGTGGGAGCGGTTCAGTATCTATAAGCGCTGCGCGGCTGGTAAAGCACGTGTACGCCATTGATAGCAGGGATGAGGCTGTTCGTGCTACAATCGATAATATTAAAGAGTGCGGCATAACCAACATCACTGTGCTGAAAGGTGATGCGGCAGGGCTACTTGATGATATGGATGCTGACTGCGCATTCGTGGGGGGAAGTAAGAATATAGAGCAAGTCCTTGATGTAGTGATGAGAAAAGTTCCCAGGTTCGCAGTCAGTGCAGTGAGGCTTGAAACAGCAGCCCTGGTGCTTGATATAACTAAAAGAAATAACAGGTTCAGGGAATTATTACAGATACAGATATCAAGAGGGAATGCGCTTGCAGGAGGTACTATGCTAAAACCTGAAAATGCGGTGTTCCTGATCGCAGGTGGTTCATGTTAATCGGAGTAGGTCTTGGGCCAGGCAACCCTGATCTCCTGACGCTGGGAGCAATAAAAGCCCTTAAGAACAGCAGGAAGGTGTTCGTTCCAGGAAAAATGGCTGCCCGGCTTGTCGCACCCTATGCCAGTGCCGAGATCCTGGATTTTCCTATGATCCATGACAGGGAAGAACTCCTGAAGCTCTGGGAAAAAAACGCATGGATAGTGGCAGATGAAGCAAGGATGGGTGTGGTCTCTTTTGCCGTGATCGGCGACCCTAACTTCTTCTCAACGTTTTCCCATCTTAGAAAGACAATTCACGAAAAATACCCTGAGATCGAGATTACAACGATTCCAGGGGTGAGCTCAATAACTGCCCAGGCAGCCAGAACGAATACAGCCATTGAAGGCTCATTTATCGTAAGTGACGGCTCGCCTGTCAGGACAAAAATAATCCTGAAGACAAAACACCCGGAAAAAACAAAAGAGGAATTAATAAAAGAGGGCTTTGATGAGTTTATTTATGCAGAGCGGCTCTTCATGGAAAACGAGACGGTAACGCACGAGATCCCGCAGGAGGGAGATTATTTTAGCATAATGGTTGCAACGAGAGACAGGAGAAAGGGAGGCAAAGAAGCCAGGAAGGTTGTGTATTTTGTGGGGGCAGGTCCGGGTAATCCTGAATACATCACAGTAAGGGGGCGCGAACTCCTTGAATCAGCCGGCCTCGTAATGTACACAGGTTCGCTTGTGAACCCTGAGGTCCTGAATTATGCGCAGGGTGACAGGATCGACAGTCATGGAATGAAACTTGAGGATATTGTGGATGTTCTTGCAAAGAACGCAGGAGAAGGGAAGACGGTTGTCAGGCTGCACAGCGGCGATCCCTCACTGTACGGGGCGATCATAGAGCAGATCGACGGCCTGAAAAAATGCGGGATAGATATAGAGATCATCCCTGGCGTGACATCGCTTTTTGCCGCAGCAGCCGCGCTTAAAGCGCAATTGACATTAAATGGGATAACAGAGACCCTGATCATCACACGGCCTGCCGGTGCGACGCTTGAGAAGGATTCGCTGCGTGAGCTCTCACGCCATAATGCCACTATGGCCATATACCTTGGTACCCATAAGATCAGGGAGATCACGGATCAGGTGACATATCCAGAGGATACGCCTGCTGCTGTGGTGTACCATGCATCATGGGATGATGAGAAGGTGATTCTCGGCACGGTTGGCGATATTGCCGATAAGGTCGAAGCTCTGGGGATTGATAGATCGGCAATGATTATAATAGGGAATGTGCTCTCGCCTGAGAACTACAGGAGGTCGCACCTGTATGGATGAAGAACTGGCTATCATCACTTTTCAGCGTAATCCTGGCGTTGCAAGAAGGATACAGGAGTTCATGGGCGGCGATATTCTGATATACTCAAACGACGCATTCAAGCAGGCGCTTAAGTATAACTCAATAATAGCCATAATGGCAGCAGGAATAGCGGTCAGGAATATAGCCCCCCTCATACATGATAAATGGGAGGACCCTGCAGTTGTTGTGGTGGATTCGGGATTGAATTTCGCTGTGCCCATACTGGGCGGGCACCACGGGGGGAATGACCTGGCAAGAAAGCTGGCCTGCTTTGGGATAGTCCCTGTGATAACGACTGCTACTGAGGTAGCTGGAGTGGAATCGGTAGAGGGTATTGCAGAAAATCTTGGCTGCAGGATAGTGAACAGGAACTCCACAAGGAAGGTGAATACGGCACTGCTGCATAATGATGTTGAATCCCTGTATATAAAGGGTCCAAAGATCGTGCTTGTCGATGATGATGTCGCTGTTCTTAAAAGATACGGGCTTGTCGTCGGGATTGGTGCCAACCGCGGTGTCAGCAAAGATGAGGTAATTGAGGCTGTCAGGAGCGGATTGGCTGAGATCAATGCAAGCATGGATGATGTGAGATACTTTGCATCCGCAGCCATTAAAGAGAATGAGCAGGGTATTATCGATGCAGCAGCAGCATCTGGTAAGGAACTCAGGTTCGTCTCCCATGACCTCATCAACTCGATCAGGACACCAACGCTATCAAAGGCAAAAGCCCTGGGACTGAACGGTGTATGTGAACCTGCCGCGCTTGCAGTATCTGAAGAAAAAAAACTGCTGCTTAAAAAGAGGAAATATGGAAATGTCACAATCGCACTTGCAAGGTAAACTGTACATCGTCGGCATAGGGCCGGGTTCAATCGAGCATCTTACAAAAAGGGCTAAAGATGCGCTGCTTGAGTCTGAATATGTTATAGGTAACAGTACGTATCTTGACCAGATCGCAGATGTAATTAAAAATGCGAAGATCATAAGAAGCGGAATGGGGGGAGAGGTTGAGCGCGCCAGAAAGGCAGTTAATCTCTCAAGGGACCATGTTGTCTCAATAATCAGCGGGGGAGATGCAAATGTGTATGGGATGGCAGGTATCGTGTTTGAGGTGGCAGAGAAGGAGGACGATATAGAGATCGAGGTGATTCCAGGTGTGACCGCGCTGAGTGCTGCTGCTTCGCTTCTGGGGGCACCTGTTGTGTCCGATTTTGCAGCAGTAAGCCTGAGCGATCTTCTCACGCCGATAGATTTAATCGAGCGCAGGCTTAAGAGCGCGGCTCAGGCTGATTTTGTGATTGCTATTTATAACCCGAAGAGCAAAAGCCGAAGGCAGAATTTCGGATGGGCAATAGAGATCATACGAGAGTACAGGAGCGAGGACACACCGGTTGGGATCGTGAAAAACGCAACACGGGAGGGTGAAACGGTCATTGCCACGACCCTGGGGAAAATCATGGAGTACAACGATGTGGTTGATATGAGCACGATAGTGCTTATCGGGAACAGCGAATCAAGGCTGTGGGATAGCAGGAACAGGATAATAACGCCAAGAGGGTACCAGAGGAAATATGAGTACTGATCTGGGCGCACGCACCAGAGAAGCGCAGGAGATCAGTAAAAAAAGCAGGATGATAGTGCGCGGCATCGTAGGGGGCGACACACCAGAGGACAGGATAAGGCAGAGATGCGTTATAGCTACAGGCGACCCCGCGTTTGCTGATCTCATGAGGTTCAACAATAACCCGGTAGAAGCAGGAATAAAGGCAATCAGGAACGGTGTAACAATATTCACTGATATCAAAATGGCGCAGGTAGGTATAACAAAGCGCGGGCACAACTGTAGGGTGATATGTGTGCTTGATTATGGAGATGAAATAGCCCGGAGAACAGGCGCAACCAGGACATCGGCAGGGTTCATGGCCCTGGAGCATGAGCTTGATGGAGCCATAATCGTGATCGGGAACGCACCTTCTGCAGCGATGACGGTATGCGGGATGATCGAGCAAGGGCTAAGACCTGCGCTGCTTGTAGCCACACCTGTCGGGTTCGTGAATGCTGCTGAGTCCAAGGAGCGTGTGAGGGGGCTTGATGTGCCTTCCATCACCTGCGCTGGGACAAGAGGGGGAACGCCTGTGGCCGTGGCAGTGGTGAATGAGCTTGTGGAGAAGTTGGCGCTGATCTTGCGATGAGGAGGAGGTGCTTGATCAGAAAGGGAAAGGAAGCGGATATTTCAAGAAAGAGAAACCTTAAAAGATGAACTCGATCATATCATAAAGCGTGCTCTTTACAATAAAGGCAGATGAATGAAATTAGTACTGGATTCATCTGCCGGAGGGGCAGGTGAGAGGCCATCTGAGATGCGCGGTCTCTTTGATACAGGTTTTACTCTTGGACACTGGGTAGAGCAGAACTGGGTTAACCTGGTTGTGTTGATCGTGATTCCGGTGATCCTGTTATTAGTGTCTTATATGGTTTTCATGAGGCAGGATATAACATTATAGGGACTTTATAGAAAAGTCATGGGAAAACCTCTTGATATAACTTGGACTGTATGCCTTACATCTTACATGCTTCCGATCCGTGTATGTCTGGAAGTTCATCATCCTTTATCTTTAGCATGTGCTCCAGTTTTTAGGCACTTTAGACGCTATTGTCTTCTGGTTGCGATTTTATAGTTGTTTTATTTTTTGGAACGGTTGTTCCAAGTTACATATTTTGGTTGTTCCATCGCATGATAGTTCAACTTCCTTAATATAAACTTATCATATGTTAAAAACAAAAATGTCAAAAAGAAAATTATCACCGTTTTCATTGGGTTTTATTAAAATATTTGGAATTACAGCCATCTTAACATTACTCCTGACACCCATAACCACTGCCGAATTCTCCCCTGTCGCAGCCACCACAGACATAACCGGCAAAGTCGTTCGCCCCGGCGACACTGTCGAATTCACCACAACCATAACAAAAGGCTACAACACCACCAAAAGCGTCTCGGTCAGGTTATTCATAGACAAAAAACCTGACAACTGGCCTGCAGGTTTCTACGCAGACAATAACCAGGTCAGCCAGATAACCTTCCCGGCAGATTCAACAGCCTCTAAGCAGGTTATACTAAGACTGCGCGTCCCACCCAGCACCAGCGACGGCTCATACCTGATACGGATAGGCTTGCAGCCATACGGCGAAGATGTTACCAACTACGATGAAATATACCGCGACTTTGCCGCAACCGTGGACAGGAATGCCATGCCTGACCTTGATATATATTCAGGCATCCCGGGCAGAAAAACCCATCCCGGCTCTCCAGCCAGATTCCTCGTCACCGTTGAGAACAAATACGACAGCAGAGCAACGGTAAAGCTCTCCGTGCTCTCAAAGCCCAATGAATGGGGGATAGATTTGCTTTCCTCAGACGGCGCCA
>DYGR01000003.1 GCA_020724545.1 Candidatus Methanoperedens nitratireducens | reverse complement strand
CTCCCGTCGCTAAAGCTCTGGGCTTCCGCTACCCCTGCGCCCCAACGCTGTGACATATTCTTCAGTCAATTTTCTTCATAAGCGGGATCTCATCGCAGTTCGGGAACTTGGGGCATTTAATACACATACTCCATATCTTATGGGGCAGGGTGGTGTTCTCTACCCTGACAAAACCATGCTTTTCAAAGAACTCTGGCACATATGTGAGCGTGATAATCCTGTTCAGTCCAAGAGTCCTGGCCTCTTTCTCGCATGCCTTTAGTATATTTGAACCTATCCCCTGCCTTATCCTTGAAGGTTCAACAGCCAAGGACAGGACCTCACCGTAATCTTCCCATGTGATATGGAGCGCTCCGCAGCCCAGCATCCTGTCATCCTCTATGATCACATAAAAATCCCGCAGGTTCTCATACAATTCACTCAGAGACCTGGGAAGCATCAGGCGTTTATCAGCATAACTATTAACAAGTTTCCATATCTTCTCTACGTCTTTGATGGTAGCTTTTCTTAACAAGTATCTATCCTCTCTTTAATTCTTGTTTTTTAGTTTAGTTACAAGAGATTCAACCTGTTCTACTGCTGTGCCTATATAATTATCCGGGTTCATCAGCTTTATGATCTCATTTTCACTCATGTATTCCGAAACTGTTCTGTTCATGAGCAGGGCATCCTTCATATTGCTGCCTCTTTCCCGCGCCGACATGGCACACTGTCTCACAATTTCATGGGCTTCCTGCCTTCCCACGCCTTTTTTACTGAGCTCTATCATTATAGCCTCACCCATGTTCAGGCCATTGAGCAGGTTCAGGTTCTTCCTGATATTATCAGGGTAGAGGCGCAGGTTCCGGATAATCCCTGTTGTAAGGCGTATCACATGATCCGTAAGTACGCAGGATTCAGGAAATACCACACGCTCGCAGGATGAATTTGTCAGGTCGCGCTCATCCCAGAGGGTATTATTCAAAAGCGCAGGCTCCAGCATTGCCCTTATGATCCTGGCAAGTCCGCATACCTGCTCTGATTTTATAGGGTTGCGCTTATGCGGCATTGTGGACGAGCCCACCTGCTTTTTTCCAAAACTCTCCTCAACTTCTGCAATTTCACTTCTCGCAAGAGTTCGGATCTCAATACATATTTTATCAAGTGTGGTGGCAGTATTCGCCATCCACATCACGAACTCAGCATGCCTGTCCCTCTGGATTATCTGGTTGGAAACGTCTGCCGATTCTATACCGAGAATCTCCATTGTTCTTTTCTGTATCTCAATGCCTTTTTTCCCGAAGGCTGCCTGGGTACCTACTGCCCCGCTCATTTTACCGACAGTCGCACGCGGCATCAACTGATCAAGCCTTTCGATATGCCTGTCGACCTCTGATGCCCATATTGCAAAGCGCAGACCGTAAGTGGTCGGGATACCGATCTGGCCGTGAGTTCTGCCTGCGCATACGGTATTTTTATGGGATAAGGCCATATCCAGAAGAACTGAACGTAATTCTACTGTATCTTTTCTTAAGATCAAAATCGCATCTTTTATCTGGAGAGCAGTGGCAGTATCCAGAATATCATTGGAAGTAGCGCCGAAATGAACCCATTTCCCAGCGTCTCCTGATTGCTCAGCAAGCGCAAGAACTACAGCCATGACATCATGGTGGATTTCGTCTTCTATCTCTTTGACCCTGTCAAGTGTTACTTTTTCAGCACCAGGGGCTATTCTCTCATCCGCCCATTCTGGAATATAACCTGCAAGAGCCAGAGCTTTTGCCAGGGCAACCTCAACAGACAGGAGCTTTTGAAGACGTCTTTTCTCACTCCATACATCCTTCATCTCCTTATGACCATAGCGGTACTCAATTGGGTGGATTGCCATGGAGATACCTATTAGTGCTTTGATTAAAAGAAACTATCGATAAAGACCCATATGGTTTAAGTTCTTCTAAGACAATAGATAATAAGAGATGGGGTATATCTATTTACAGCCGATAGGCGAAGTCGGGGAAGAACTGTTACATTATATCTGCACAAGATTAGAAGGGATCTATGGTTATCCCTGCAGGACTGCCTCGTCCACCGGGGTTCCTGAGGATCAGTATAATATGAATCGAGGACAGTACTATGCAGCAGGCATTGTTGGAGATATAGCTGAGAGAATGCCGCCTGATGCAGAAAAGCTCCTCGGAGTGGCCAATGTCGATTTATACGTACATGGTGTGAATTTCGTTTTCGGAGTTGCTATTGGCAATGCTGCGATTATATCCCTCACTCACCTGCGGCCTGAGTATTATGGAAGAAACAAAAATGAAACCTTATTCAGGGAACGCGCATTAAAGGAGGCGGTTCATGAGCTTGGCCACACTTTTGGCTTAGGTCACTGTCCTGAGATAAGGTGTGTCATGCATTTCTCCAACAATATCGAGGATACTGATATAAAGGGTATCGATCTGTGCGGGAGTTGCTCAGCAAAAATTGGGAAAAACTAATCGAATTCAAAATCGAACCTGTCATAAATTCTATCTCCTCTGTAGCCATAAGTATTCTTGCGGATTATCCCTCCTATTAGACCCAGTACTACAGATACAAAGACAATAACTTCAAATATCTCTATCAAAAAATACCCTTCTTTATTTTTATTCTTTATAATAATTGATGAATTGGCAAAAAGTACCATTCTTTTTATTGCACCGAGTGAGAGTTTCAGTATTATTTTTTTAACATTAAAGTAATGTACGTATTTTGTACTCAAATTATAGAGTTGTTTTCCCTCTAAATATTTTCTCCTGATCAGTTTATCCAGTGAGTCATAATTTCTGTGATATATCACAGCTTCCGGGGCGTATTTTAGCTTATAACCTCTGCCTCTTACTCTTACCCCGAAATCGATATCCTCAAGCCCGATCAATCGCGTATCAAACCCGCCGACAGATCTAACAATATGCGCTCTATACGCTGCGTTTCCTGTCGCTAAAGAAACGCTTCCATCCTGGTCAAAAGATACTCCATACTTCTCTACGAGTTTTTTGGGCATATAGGCAAGAATTCGTCCACCAACACCGCCAACTTTTTCATCATCAAATTCTTTTAATAAGTTTTTAATCCAGTTTTTATCTGCTATGCAATCATCATCCGTAAAACAGATGATCTCACCTCTGGTATTTTTGATCCCCAGGTTCATTGCTGCTGCTTTACCCCTGTTCATCTGAGTGTACCATCTAAACATATACTGTGCTTTTTTCTCATATTCTTTCAGAACCTCTTCTGTGCCATCAGTTGAGCCATCATTGACCACTATTATCTCATATCTATCTTTTGGATAACTCTGGTTAGATACAGACTCAAGGCATTCTCTAAGCCATTCTTTTCTGTTGTATGTAGCCAATAAGACGCTTACGAATGGATTACCCATATCCACTACCCCATATTATATTAAAAATTTTATTTATAACCACGCATTCTATCTAAAAAACTTAAAGAACGTATAAATTAATTGCCTAACAGCGATTCAAAAACATTAAGGTGAGAGGGAAATAAAATCCCTCTCAAACCTATCCGGTTCTGAGACAACTATGCTGGCGCTCGTCCCTGGATGAGTCTGACCAGTATGACAATGATGGCCAGGACCAGCAGTATATGGATTAAACTGCCCCCGACCGCGCCGATTATTCCCAATAGCCAGAGGATCAGGAGAATCACAACTATAGTCCATAGTATATCCATTTTCTAACCTCCCTATGAGATACATTGTACTGAGGATTAATAATCTTTACTATCTCTAAGGTACCGCTAGCTTCATGTTTTCCTCGCTTCTTAAGTATAGCCTGGATTTATGCGGAAAATCTTTATTTAGAGGTATTTAAGTATTTAGCACATGAATCAGAAAGGTCTCACCCGGGGAGAGGTGCTATCTCTACTGGATAATGCCGGGCTAAAAGATACTTCGTATGAGAAAGTGTTAAGCGCGATGTGTACAAAACCTCATCCAATCGCTCTAAAGGCACATATGCAATTTATCGAATCAAACCTGGGTGATTCTGGTTTATTCACCGGGACAAAAGAACTTGAGGAGAAGGTGATCAACATTATGGGAGGCCTGATGGGGGACCCGCAGGCATGCGGTTATATTACAACAGGAGGCACAGAATCCAATATACAGGCAATCAGGACAGCCCGGAACCTTGCTAATAAAAAGCATCCAAATATAGTTGTACCCGCCTCAGCTCATTTCTCATTTGATAAGATAGCAGATCTGCTGGGAATAGAGATCAGGAAAGCAGGATTAGATAACCAATTCAGGGTAGATACAGATTCTGTAGAAAGTCTTATCGATGATGATACAATAGCGCTTGTTGGAATTGCAGGCTCAACAGAGTTCGGCCAGATCGACCCGATAGATAAGCTTGCACGGATCGCTTTATCTCATGATCTGTTTTTGCACATCGATGCTGCTTTTGGAGGGTTTGTAATACCTTTTCTTGATAAAAAATATGATTTTGATTTTTCAATAAAAGGCGTGACCTCTATTACAATCGACCCGCACAAGATGGGCTTATCCACAATACCTGCAGGAGGTCTGCTGTTCAAAGAAGAATCATATCTTTTTCCACTTGAGATCGATACACCGTATCTGACAATAAGGAAACAGCGATCCCTCGCTGGTACACGGAGCGGTGCTGCAGTTGCGGCAGCTTATGCAGTGATGATGCACCTGGGTAGAGAAGGATACAAGAAGATCGTGGATCGGTGCATTAAAATGACGGATATGATTGTTGATGGCGCCCGTGAGCTTGGAGTGCAGCCTCTCGTTGACCCGGTGATGAATATCATAGCGCTTGATGTTCCTGACCTGGACGAGGTCAGAAGAAAACTGCGTGCAAAGGGATGGTTCACCTCGATAACCCGATATCCCAGGGCCATGAGACTGGTAATTATGCCGCACCTTAGTGAAGAGATCCTTGAGTTGTTCATCTCTGATATTGCTTCAGAGATCAGCACTTTGTCCTGAAGATATTATAGATATTATTAGTGTCTGAGAAAACTCTCTCGAACCTGGATTCAAACAGTGCGATGTCTGGATTCAATTTACCCTCCTGCGGGCTCACAAAAATATAGCTGATATTGTATTTTTTTATCAATTCGCAGTTTCCTGTTAGATAGATCTCTTTCACGTCGCGTTCTACCCCCGAATAGTCAAGACCATGGCTCCAGAGCCACCACCATGATGCCATTAGTATCTGCCTTCCTGCAAGCGAATGCACGACGTTGTTATGGGTATCGCTGGTCAGAAAAATAGCTTGATCCGGAGTATTCACCTTAATCCACTCTGCGATCCTGAGATCCACAGGAGAATAGACCTCATAACGCGCATTTTTACCTTCAGTCATCCAGAGCATTGTTAAAACAGCCGAAGCAACTCCTAAAATGATAAACATGACTGCCAGAGCTTTAAACCCGAAGCTGCGCAATAGAAGCCAGCGCTTTCCAGCAGCTCTGCGCCTCGTTTCAAACCCTGCGCCGGCATTAAACAACCCAACGATCATAATCGCAGCAAATATTGAGGCGAACAGATACCAGTGCATGAAGATCTTATAGTTATCCCAGTCCCATGGCTGGAAGCGGATAATATTGCCTAAAAAAAATAAAGCAAGGAATGGGATGTAAAACACAAGTTGCTTACGTGAAGCAAGCGCTAAAGCTGCGAACGATAAAACAAGTACGACCCAGCCGTTCGCAAGCCAGAACAGGAATATATTGATTAAGGGCTTGCTCTCATTCATAGTAATCCAGCCCAGATGCACACTAAAAAATGTTCCACTGCCAACATTCTGGCTAATCCAGAAAATTTGCGGTGCAGACAGTAAAGCTGCAGGGATGATAAAATAAAGCCATGAGCGTGAGGGGTGGTAGAGGAACAGAAATGCTGCCACCACACCGACCGCAATAAAAGAATGCGCGTGCATTAACGGCAGCAGGCCGGACAATAAACCTGCAAGCAAGAACTCCTGATTGTTCTGCCTGCCTGATGAGAAGTTTTTGAATAAGATAAGGTAAACAAGCAGCACAGCAGTAAAACCAAGTAGAACGCTTCTCTGCGGAATAAAGACCGCATAAATGATATTCATAAAGTACAATCCACTTGTACCATCGTGAGAAAAATCACGGTCAGGCTTGAGTAGAACACCGGGGTCATCTACCGCCTCACCCAGAGCATTAACAATGCCTGCATTGCTGTTAAACAGGAACAGTATCAATGCTATAGCTGCAACCTTTCTGGAAGAAGAGAATTCCTCAGCTAAGTAGAATATGAAAACAACCAGACAAAAAAACAACGCGATGTTAACAAACCAGATCGCCTCCCTCAATCCCAATCCGTTTTTTACAAAAATCGCAGTCAAATAATCAGTTGCAAAAGAATAAGTAAGTGGCGAGCCGATCAACACAGGGTACTGAGGCGGGAAATTATCGCGTAGAACAAAGGAATTGATTAACCCTAAATGAAATGGGTAATCTCCCCAGACGTTTACTATCCCGCTCCACCCCTCTCGCTCGTTGGTGAACAGGACTATGGAGAAATTAAGGGATGCATAAATATAGATGATCAGCGCGATCACTGCGAGCACGCTCAGGGTAAGCGGTTTAAGCTTGATGCTCTCTCGCTCCCGCGCCTTGAACCATAAGAATATTGAAGCCAGGATCAGGACTATTATTGTCATAAGCGTTGAAGCAAAACCAAGTTGCTTGAATATAAGCCATGAGAAAAAGAGAGATAACCACGTTACTGAAATAAAGCCAAAAAAAATACTAAAGGCAATACGCTTAAGCAAGTTATCAATGAAATTAAAGAAGAAGCTTAACGTCCAGCCAAAAAAAAGACCAGTTAAAATAATAATTAAAGAAATAAGCACTATCCCGTCACCTCACAATAATTAATACTACTGTTAACGGAGGGAAAGTACTATTACTTTTCTGTGCTCACTTCACCCGTTCACAAACACGTCCACCATCTGTATTTCACTGCGGAAGTTATCCCTGTACCATGTATGGAAATCATATTCTTTCCTCTTAAGTCTCCATGCCCGTTTCTGTACGTTAACGTAATGGAGACAATTCACCCACATCCTGCAGGGACATTTTCGTTCTTTGCATCCATACGCTGCCATATTCAGATATCAACCCACTTATATAATATAAAAATCTTATTCAGTAAATTTTTAGCACTCTTTAATTGCTCTTTAGCTTACGGCACCCACTAATACCGTTATTATCATTAACCAACAGACAGAATATCCTCCCCATCGTATAACTCCATTCTCAGGTATGACTACAACCACTATTTATTATTTTCGGGCATTTTTCATATTCCCGCATGTGTAGCCGTTATTCTCATAAAAATAGGTAAAAATCCTGAATGCTCCAATTCATACAGCATTCAGGATCTTGTATAGCTACCACTTTTTTGAAACTACATCATGTAGCTCTCAGGCCCTGGTACCGGCATTTCGCTCTTCTTCTCAGGGATATCTGCCACAAGGGCTTCTGTTGTCAGCATCAGACCTGCTATGCTGGCTGCATTCTGCAGTGCGCTGCGTACCACCTTTACAGGATCTATGATACCTGCTTCTATCATATCCCTGTAGGCATCTGTCTTTGCATCGTAGCCAATATTGGGATTTTTCTCTCCCTTCAGCCTCTCAACCACCACAGAACCCTCTTTGCCTGCATTGGTCGCGATCTGCTTCAGGGGCTCCTCTACGGCTCTCTTTATGATATCCACCCCTATCATCTGATCGCCATCCAGGGAGAGGCTGCCAAGTTCACTGGCTGCCCTGAGTAAAGCCACACCTCCGCCAGCCACCACGCCCTCTTCTATGGCAGCTTTGGTGGCATTCAGGGCATCATCTATGCGCATCTTCTTCTCCTTGAGTTCTGTCTCTGTGGCAGCACCAACGTTTATCACAGCAACTCCGCCTGATAGCTTGCCCATTCTCTTCTTAAGTTCATTCTTCTTATAATCCGAATCCTCAAGCTTGATGCGTCCGTCAAGGATGGATATCCTCCTCTGGAGATCTTCTCTATTACCCTGTCCTTCGATGATGATGGTCTTATCCTTGTTCACTCTGATCTTCTTGGCGCTGCCCAGATCTGATAATTTGGTGTTCTCAAGTTTCATGCCAAGATCCTCACTTATGACCTTCCCGCCTGTGAGCGCTGCGATATCCTCAAGGATCTCCTTGCGCTCATCACCAAATCCAGGTGCTTTGACCGCACAAACCCTCAGGGTACCGCGGATGATGTTGAGCACGATAGTGGCCAGAGCCTCGCCCTCAATATCTTCGGTTATTATGAGCAGGGGTTTATTTTCCCTCACTATAGCTTCCAGTACAGGGAGGAATTCTTTCATGGAGCTTATCTTCTTATCATACAGGAGGATCAGCGGGTTCTCAAGTATGGTCTCCATTCCCTCTTTATCTGTGGCCATGTACGGTGAGATATAGCCTTTATCAAGCTGCATCCCTTCCACAACCTCAAGTGATGTCTCCATGGATTTTGCCTCTTCAACTGTTATGACACCGGTAGCCCCTACTCTATCCATGGCATCTGAGATCAGGTTACCTATTACTTCATCATTGTTTGCTGAAATGGTGGCTACCTGTGTGATCTTCTCTTTGCTCTTGACCTCTTCGCTCATGCCTCTTATGGCTCTTACCACTGTTTCTGTCGCCCTGTCGATGCCACGCTTGATCTCAATAGGGTTGGCTCCCACTGTGATGTTCTTCATACCATTGTGGAGTATGGCCTGGGCCAGCAGCGTAGCTGTCGTGGTGCCGTCACCTGCCACATCCTGGGTTTTTGTTGCCACTTCTTTTACCAGTTTAGCTCCCATGTCCTCATAAGAGTCGATCAGGTCGATCTCTTTGGCAATGGTAACACCGTCATTGGTAATCAGGGGGCTTCCGAAACTCTTTGATAGAACCACGTTCCTGCCTTTTGGTCCCAGTGTGATCTTTACCGTATTTGCCAGTTGATCTACTCCTCTCATGAGAGCATGCCTGGCCTTATCATTGAATATCAGTTGTTTTGCCATATTATTCCTCAATCTTTGCGATTATATCCTTTGAATCCAGGATAAGATATTTTTCCCCATCTATTTCCAGTTCTTCAGAACTGTACCCTGCGTATAATATTATATCACCCTTCTTTATGGGGAATTCTTTTTCTTCGATGGTACCCAGTTCCACTATAATTCCCTGTTTTCTCTTTTCCTTTGCAGTCTCTGGAATATATATACCACCTTTAGTCCTCTCTTCCTCTTTGATGGGTTTAATTAAAACCCTCTTGCCTATTGGTTTTATGTGCATAAATAGCCTCCTTTACATATTAATTATTTAACAATACGGGTTTTTCATTGTTTGCACTTCTATATATACTTTTTCTATCATAATTATAATAAAATTTTATTAAAAATCCAATTTATAGCCAGGCTCTTAAATAATCTCAACTCTAAAAAAGCAGCGAATATGGACTTATTAGCCGCTCTTTCTCTTCCTGTAGTAATCCACTATGATAAGCAGGGTAACTACAAACAGGCATCCAATAAAGAACATAATGCCCGGGTGAGCTGCGATCGTATCAGCTATTCTTGTAAGAATATCAGGCGCAACTCTTTCTGCCGCATCGTGCGCAGTGACCGGTGTTATAGATTCGGTTATATCTGCAGGCACAGGAGTTGCTTCGTCTGTATTTTGTGCAAATTTTGCATTCCCGTTCTTTCTCATGAAGAACTCGATCAGACCTGAAGCAGATGCACCTGCCAGTATTACACCAAGATACTTTCTTAGCATATCAACTATGGATCTTCTATCAGCCTTCTCCGGCACAACGACAATGAGCTTTCTCACAGGTGCATAGATTTTGACTTTCCGACCCTTCTCGCTGTATTTAATCTTATCTATCCTGATAAGTCCCACGTCCTCCAGGTTCTCAAGATTATAAACAATCGTTGATATTGGAGCATGTAAGCGCTCTGCGATATCCGAGGCAGAGAGCGGTACATCAGCCAGAAGCTCGATTATTTGTCGTGCAGTATCATTTGATATAACCTGTGTTATCTTCTTGGACTCCTCACCAAGAGGCAGTATGAGGAGTTTCTCATCGCCCGGGCTGGCATCGTTCTCTGGCATTGTTATCATTGATTGGCATGGATACTAAAAGAGATTGCTATAAACAACACCATAACTCTTTTATAGGCAGAATATTAAAGGTAATTATGTTAGGGCATATTATCCAGCAGAGTATATGGGGTTAAAGAGGGTGATTGGAATGGTAGAAAAAGAAAATAAACGAAAAAGCCAGTATGGACTGGCTGGTAGAGCGGAATCGTTCTGGATAGCAAGTACTCCAGAGACTGACTTTCCTTCATTGACGGAGAATATCTCCGTTGATGTTGCAGTTCTGGGAGGAGGGATAGCAGGTATAACCTCGGCATTATTCTTGAAAGATGCAGGCCTGACGGTTGCCGTTCTTGAGGCTGGCAGGATCTTAGAAGGGGTTACAGGACATACAACTGCCCATATCTCTTCGGCCCATAATATTATTTACCGCTACCTTATCGACCATTTTGGTAAAGAGGGTGCAAAGCAGTATGCTGATGCCAATCAGATGGCCATAGAGAGGATCGCACGGCTGGTGGGGGATAACAGCATTGCCTGTGATTTTAGAAGAACATCAGAATACATTTACGCAGAGAACAGGGACGATCTGGATAAACTTAAAACCGAGTTTGAAGCTGCTGAAAGTCTTGGCCTTCCTGTATCCTTCCTGGATGCAGCACCTCTTCCGTTTAAAACCTATGGCGCCATTCATTATCAGAACCAGGCGCAGTTCCACCCGCGTAAATACCTCATGGCCCTTGCAAAGTTGATCCCTGGCGATGGCAGCTTCATATTTGAGAATACACGCGCTCTTGATGTTGAAGGAGGTGAACCGCATAGAATCAAGACCGATAAAGGCTACTTAACAGCAAAGATCATTATCATTGCTACCCATTATCCCATTCTTAACCAGGGACTGCTCTTTATGCGCATGGCGCCCTATCGTTCGTATGTCCTGGGCATACGGGTTGCTGATGAGATCCCGGAAGAGATGTTTGACAGCAGTGAGTACCCGTCTCATTATATCCGTACCCAGCCCACTCCTGACGGTCACCTGATCATTGTTGGAGGAGAGGACCACGCCACAGGCCATGTGACCAATACGGCTGAGCATTATAAGAGGCTTGAACGATTTGCCCGGGATCATTTCCAGGTAAAATCAATCGATTATCGCTGGTCTACCCAGGATAATTATTCGTTTGACAGGGTTCCTTTTATTGGAAGGCTTACCCCGGGCAGCAGACATATCTATGTAGCCACTGCCTTTAAGGGCTGGGGTATGACACACGGTACGGTCGCCGGTATGGTCTTATCTGATATGATACTTGGCAGACCAAACCCATATCATGAACTGTATGACCCAGGCCGCCTGAAACTCCTGACCACAGGAGCGAAACTGATCACACAGAATATACATATCGCTGAAACCCTCATAAGAGGCAGGCTCTCAAGACCTGAGAAACTTACTCCTCTTGATGTGGGTGAGGCCAAAGTCGCAGAGATCGATGATAAGGAAGCTGCGGTGTACAAAGACGATAGAGGGGAGATACATTCGATTTCCCCTGTCTGCACCCATATGGGGTGTATCGTAAGCTGGAACAACGCAGAGAGATCCTGGGACTGCCCCTGTCACGGTTCGCGTTTTAATTTCGATGGGGAAATTCTCCACTGTCCGACTGTAAAGAAACTTGAAAAAAATAATAGAAGATGAAAATAACGTAATCTTCACTCCTGAGTGTTGTTTGGCTGAAATAAAAGGTTGGGCTATCAGAGAAAACATAGATTTTGAGGAGTTATATTCTATCATAAGGAAGGTTTCTGACATCCAGTGTATTTTAACCCAGGATTGGTTGGAAGCTGCAACGATTAGAAGTGAACTTAGAAAAACAAAGAAAGGCTTTGGCATGATTGATGCCCTTATTATTGCACAACAAAAGAGAATAGGCTGTAGGGTGGTCAGTGGCGATCATCATTTTCAACATTTAAAAGATGTAATTTTTATAGATTAGCCATTTCACATAATGGAATGTTTAGGATTTCTGATTATTTGAAAAATCAGAAAATTATATCTATGATAGATTCTTATTGATTTAAGGTGATATTAATGGGCGGCGTAATCGGTCCAGTAGAAATGGAAAGAATCAAGAAGAACCGCGAGAGTAAGAAGAAAAGCAAGTAAATCCATTTAATTTACTTGCGTTTTCATTTTTTATTTCGATTTCTATCAAGTATCAAAGACAGATCAGAGACAGGGTGATATGCTTGGAAGAACCCAAAAAGAAGAAGACAGAGTTCAAACTTACCGCTGTGGATAGATATAACAAAGTCATGGAGGTCATCGTTCATGAGTGCCTGGACTGTAGAGAACTGGTTCCCAAAGTGGGTGACTGCCCGCAGTGCGGCACAGCCTATAAACACACAAGGACAGTGGAGGATTTCAAGACAGGCTTCCTGCATTATATTTTTGAATGCAGCGGCTGCCCTGCAGAAGAGCGAAAAGCTCAAAAGGTCATCAAATTCACAGAAGTGGTTGATGAGAGCAGGCTGAATATAAGGAAAAATCTTGCAGATGATTTCTTAAAATCCGGGGGATATTGAACTACATTAAAGTAGCCAGGAAAATAGTATAGTGGGCAGTATGGATAGGATAGGAGGTGGAAATGGTTAAAAAAGATTTTTACCTGCCCACTATTTGTTCGTATATATGCGAATAGAGTATTTAAAGCTTACTATACCAATACCGATAAATTTGATACATAAAAACCAAGTATTATGAAAAACCCTCTTCCTCCAAGCCGGGGGATGAGAACCATAGAGAAGATAATAAAAAAAACAATCGAGGCAGATATTGATGAGAACATAAAATTAAATAGATTTATCTGTCCTACGAGGAACCCGATATAAAGATATACGATAACTTCTAGTATCTTAATCATTTACCCTCTTCCCTCTCATGATAACTAATAATATCATTTTCGTCTTTTATCTGCTTAACATCTTACTATGGCTGCTTTTGTCCTGTTCCATTTGAGCATACCAATTAAAAAGACTTTTACATAATGGCATATTAACAGGTATAGTGGTAAATGCCATATAACAACAGGTTGCTAAAAACAGTAATTACAGTCCTTATTATACTACTGATCGGTTCATCTTTTCTTTTATATTTGAATATTAAGGAAATAAAAATGAAGGATGAAACTGTCAGCTCCCTGACTGATCTCACAGAGAAACAAAAAAAGAGGATATCAGAACTTGAAAGAACTAATGATAATTTACAGCTTAATCTATCCAGGAAAGAGGAGCTATTGAAGAACGAGATACAAACAAGACAGAGATACGAGGAAGAGCTCATCAACCTCGCAATGGTCGCTAAAAGTGAATTATGGATCCTGGCACTGGATGATGATGATAAGGGCAACTTGATCCAGCTTGAGATTATAATAAAAAGCGGAAGAGGGGATCTTTTTCTTAATGTGGCCAACGTACTGTTTGATGAGACACTCCAGTCATCAGCCCAGACTGCGATCAAGGTCGCACGTGAGGTCACAGGAACAAGCCTGGCTGATAAGGATGTATTAATTTATATAAAAGCTCCTGTTGAAACACGGGACACAATAGTCTCAGGCGGGAGCGCTGGCAGTGCCATCGCCCTGGCTGCAATAGCCGCAATGCAGGGTAAGACACTGAGAGGTGATGTATTAATTACTGGATCGATAAGAGAAGATCACTCAATCGGGAGAATAGGAGGGGCAAGAGCAAAATCGCTTGCTGCAAAACAACACGGCGCAGTGCTGTTTCTTGTACCCATCGGGCAGAAAAGTGAGGTAGGGGATATCGGGATTGAAATCAGGGAAGTTAGAACTATAGAGGACGCTGCACGGTATGCCATACAGTCATCTTGATAAGGGACAGGCGCAAGCTTCATTTATTTATAGAACATTAAATCCTGAGATGAAGATTTTAGAAGGCTACCGAGCGTTTTTTGATAGATCCGATGACCCAAATCTCAAAGCTTCGAGAAAAAAAGACGGTATGTTTTTTATTTTTCGCTCAATAGATGCATGGAAGGAAGAAAAATGCAAGGATGAGGATATCCCTGTAAAAGAACTTATCCTCGATGAGCTTAAAAAAAATAGGTTCCTTGCTCATCCTTAATCTTTTATAGTTAATTATATATATCGAATGATTCATGGAGTAGCCAAAAGTGAGGAAATGAATGGGCACTGTAAGAACTGCTATCCCAGGGCTTGATGAATTAATCGAAGGAGGCTATATCGAGAATGATATAATCCTTGTGACCGGTGGGCCAGGGGCAGGTAAAACCACATTAGGTATACAATACCTGGTCGGGGGAGCGACGAATTTTAATGAACCCGGAGTACTCGCTGTTATGGACGAGACACCGGCAAGGATAATCAGGGACTCGTGGAGATTTGGCTGGGATATTGAGAGACTCATTTCCCAGAGGAAGATTAAAATAATATATGCAAACCCGTTCAAATACACAAAGTTTGCAAAAACACCGAAGGACAGCCCCCTCTGTGTTATCGCTGCAAGTAAAAATATCGCCGATATCCTCAGGCAAATTCAAATCGAAGTTGAAGCAATACAAGCAAAAAGGTTGTTCATCGATTCCATAACATCCCTTAAATTATCTGTAGACAGAACAGATGTCAGGCAGATCGTATCCGAGTTTATCAAAAATCTTGAATATTTTGATTGTACTACCCTTATGACGAGCGAGATACATAGTGTACAGTCATTCAGTGTAGAAGAATATCTCTCATCAGGTGTTATCAGGCTGCATATATTCAGGGCAGGAGGATGCCGACTTCGAGCAATAGAAATATTAAAGATGAGAGGCGTCAAGCATGATGAGAACCTGCACCCATATGAGATCCAGGAAAGAGGTATAGTCGTTCATTCAACCGAAACCGTGATGAATGATGAGATTAGCCTTTTTGATAATATGGGCTAATAATCTGGAGCAAGATAACATCGAGGATTGATATGGACCCAAGTTATGATGAGATAGTCAGAAAATTCGAGAGGTATGTATTCCAGACCTACACACGCCAGCCCCTGGCAATAAAAAGAGCAAAGGGAGCTGTTGTGACAGATATCAGTGGAAAAGATTACATAGACTGTGTGGCCGGGATCGCTGTGAATAATGTAGGCCACTGTCATCCTGCTGTTGTTGACGCTATAAAACAACAGGCCGGGCAATTAATACATGTATCCAACCTCTATTACACTGAAGAACAGGCAGTTCTTGCTGAGGAACTTGTCAACCTGACAGGAATGGACAGGATATTTTTTTGTAACTCAGGAGCAGAAGCAGTTGAGGGAGCATTAAAACTTGCACGCAAAGCCTCGGGTAAAAAAGAGTTCATCGCGGCAGAACATGCTTTTCACGGAAGGACACGGGGTGCGCTCAGTGTTACGCATAAAGAGAAATACCGCAAACCCTTTGAGCCGCTATCACCCGCAGTATTCGTCCCGTATAATGATGCTGATGCCATCCGGGCGGCTATAACTGAAGAAACAGCAGGCGTTATCCTTGAGCCGATACAGGGTGAAGGCGGTGTGATAGTACCTTCTGATGATTATCTCAAAGAAGTGCGGGAGATCTGCGATGAGACAGGTACACTATTGATACTGGATGAGGTACAGACTGGCTTTGGAAGGACAGGAAAATGGTTCGCTAAAGATCACTTCGGTATCAGGGGTGATATAATGACAGTGGCTAAAGCAATGGGAGGAGGGTTCCCAATGGGCGCAATGCTTGCTTGTGAGGATATAGCCGTAAAATTCGAGCGCGGTGATCATGCCTCGACCTTTGGTGGAAATGCGCTTTCCTGTGCAGCAGCACTTGCGAATATAGAAGTAATTAAGAACGAAGGACTTGTTGAGAGATCAAGAGAACTGGGTGAGTACCTCATTAATAAGCTCAATGCCCTGGATAAGAGCTATATCACAGAGATCCGGGGTAAAGGATTGATGGTAGGTATGGAACTCTCGATCAGGTGCGATGATATCGTTAATAAGGCAAGAGACAGCGGCGTGCTGCTCAACTGTACATCAGAATCAGTGCTTCGCTTTATCCCTCCTCTTACTATCACGAAAGAGCAATTGGACAGGGTGGTGGAAGTACTGAATGGGATTTGAGACGCTACTTCGACCTGCTGTAAGAGATATTGAGGAGTATGTGCCCGGGAAATCCATCGAGGAAATAGCCAGAAGATACGGACTCGATCCTGCCGGGATAATCAAACTGGGCTCGAATGAGAACCCACTTGGACCTTCACCTCGCGCCGTGGCTGCTATCAGAGAAAAAGTAGAGAGTGTTCACATATATCCACCTTCAGATGCGCTTGAATTAAGAAGAGCAATATCAGGCAGCACAGGCTACCAGGTTGATAATATTGTAGTATCAGGGAACGGCATGGATGGCATACTGGATACAGTGATGAGGCTCTTCATGTCGCAGGGAGCAGAAACAATAATCCCGCTGCCTACTTTCTCTTATTATGAGATCGCAACACTTTCAAACGGCGGGAAGCCAGTATTTGTAAAGAGAGATGCGAATTTTGAGATCAGATATCAGGATATCCTCGATAAAGTAAATAACAATACAAGGATGATATTCCTCTGTTCGCCCAATAACCCGTCAGGAAATGTTACAAGTGAAGAGGAGGTGCGGCAGATCCTTGAATCGGTTAATGTCCCTGTGTTCATTGATGAAGCTTATGTGGACTTCGCACAAACAAATCTTGCAGGACTGGTGAGAGAATATGAGAATATAGTGATCGGGCGCACGTTCTCAAAGGCATTCGGTCTTGCCGGGATGCGCCTGGGTTATGCGCTCGTACCCGAATGGCTCTCCAGGGAATACATGAAAGTCATGACCCCGTTCTCTGTCGATGTACTATCGCTTGCAGCCGGTATTGCAGCTTTAAATGATAAAGAACATCTAAATAACAGCATCGAGACCGTAAGAAAAGGACGCATACAGCTTACCAGAGGGCTTGAATTATCCTGTAAAATATATCCCTCTGAGGCGAATTTTATCCTGATAGATGTGTCACCCCATACAGCAGCCGGGGTCTCAGAATCGCTCCTAAAAAGAGGCATAATAGTGCGTGATTGCACATCGTTCAGGGGCGCAGGAAGATCTCTGATACGGATAAGCGTGGGCACTCAAGAGCAGAACCAGAAGGTCATAGATGCTCTGAAAAACCTTTTAGAAAGGTTTATCAAATGAAGTGGGTATGCAAAGTAAAGCGGGGCATCGGTTTATGATTATATCTCTTACAGGCACACCAGGTACTGGAAAAACCACTATCTGCGGCTTAATACAATCCCAATACAGTGAGCAATATCATGTTATCGACCTGAATAAACTCATCATTGGTGAGAAGCTCTACACAGGAAAGGATGAGAGGCGGGATTGCTATATTGCTGATCTTGAAAAGCTAGAAGGGCGGGTGAAGCAGATAATCGATAAAACGCCAGAAGGTAAGGACATTCTCATGGAAGGCCATCTCTCGCATCTTCTGCCTGCGGATGCTATTATCGTGCTCAGGGCATCACCTGCAACTCTAAGAGAGCGTCTTATTAAAAAGGGCTATTCCTCTGAAAAGGTAAAGGAAAATGTAAATGCTGAGGCGCTGGATGTGATACTTGTAGAATCTGTGCAAAAAAGCAGCAGCGTCTATGAGATCAATACTACTGATATGACACCCCAGGCCATTGTACAAGCAATTATTTCTATAATAGAATCCTTGAAAGATAGAAAAATACCGGCCGGGTTTCTACCTGGAAAGATTAACTGGATAGATCAGGTAGAGCTATAGTATTACCAAGATTTCTAATATAGTAAGCGCTTAGCCGGTGTATATTTTGCCTCTTTGATTAGTGTTATAACTGAGAAAGATGATCATAATCATTTAATTTATAGATGATCGTTACAATTCTTGCGATGGGTAGGAAATCCTTTAGATCTCTGGTAAGAGAGACCTCACCGGCTAAATCAAATATAATCATCTGGTTAAATAAACCGAAATGGTTGAATCGGTTAACCCTTTATTTTTTGATTCTTTTGCCCATGGTCTATATAATCCTTAAATCAATTTTCTCTTACTTTGGGCTTGTACATACCGATGTGGACAGCGCCAGATACATGCTCAGCGCCATGGTGCAGGGTGAGGGTGCAATCGTGGCGATTGTTGTGACCTTAAGCCTTGTTGCAGTACAGCTTGCCGCTTCGTCATACTCTGCCAGGGTGATTGATATATTCAGGAGAACCCCTGATCTGTGGATTCTTATAGCAATCTACAGCTTTTCCATTTTTTATTCACTGGCTGTGCTTAAGACGATAGAGAGCGCGAACCCGCAGCTAAGTTATCCCATGAATAGGTGGTCTAATCTTGAGGCACATATCTCATTTGCGTATTATTTTGGATTTTTTGCGTTTATGGCTTTAGTTCCTTATATCTGGAGTACTCTTGAGATGCTCAAGCCTTCTACTGTAATTAATATGCTGGCAGAGAGAATAACAAAGCAGAATATCCTGTCCTCAATAGAAAAAACATCAGACGATCCAGTTATGCCTGTAATTGATATTGTGAACGGCGCATTGTTAAGATATGATTATGAGACGGTCATAGATGGACTGACGGCAATCGGAGAGCATACCAGCAGCATATTCAAAAAATTGGGGAATACCCATAGCATGTTAAAAAGACTGGGACACGGGACTTATGAAGAGATGAAAATATCGGAAATTGTTTTTGATCACTTAACCAGTGTAGGAAAACTGGCTGCAAGCAAAAATAATGAAAAAGCTACTGTTGCAGCATTATTCAGTCTGTGGACAAATGTGGAGATAGCTGCAGAGCAAAGGTTTGAAGTGGCAACGAAGTGGGGCATAGAATCCATAGAAGAGGTTGGAATTGCGGGGGCAGAGCGCAGGCTTGAGATGGCCACACTTACAGCAGTACAGCTTATAGGAACTGTTGGAGAGACCATTGCTAGACAATCAAAGGAAGAAAACATGGCTAAACAAAAACTTGAAAATATTGTAATTACGGCTGTAAATGCATTAAAAGAGATTAGAAGAGTGGCGATGGAGCGCAGGCTTAATAACCCCGCACAAGAGGCGGAGGACTCAATTAAAAGAATACATGAAGCTACAAACCCTTCTTCCTCTTTATAACTCTCTGTCTTATCCTCCGTACAAGTCTATCCCTGAAGGTCTCCTCATGGCTCAGTTCTCCGACGATATGGAACTTTATGAATACTTCCTCCCCGTGCGGTGCATTTATCATGTTCTCTGTCAGATCAGATCCTGCATGATGGGCTCCCAGATGAAGACCATTTATCCAGAGACGACTGTTTGAGACATCGTAGACCCTTCCTTTGAAGGCTACGTATGCAGGTCTTCCCTCTTTCCCATCAAATCTTTTTAAATCATTTATTGTGAAGTATTTTTCCTCTCCCAGCCTTCGCGCAATAGCATAGAGAATTGACCGTACCAGCAGGTTACTATCCACCTTCCCCTTAACAAGGTAATCCTGCGCGCCTTTCCTTACAGCCCTGATTGCAAGTGCCTCGTCGCTTATACCTGTCAGTACCACAACCGGTATCTCAGGCGCCTGGGCCTGTGTCCTGGTAAAAGTATCAAAACCACGGCTATCAGGCAGCATGAGATCTAACAGGATTATATCAATCCCCCCCTCAGCAAGCCGCTCAAGTCCGCTTGAGAGCCTGTCTCTCCACTCAAGATCGAACAGAATCTTCTTTTCTTCTGCCAGCATCTCCTGTATCAATCTGGCATCTCCCGGGTTATCTTCGATCAGCAGGACTTTAATGCGCTCCATTTTCTATAATCCCCTTCTATGTTTCTTCATATCCCTCTTCTGCCTGCGTGTAGTCGGTAATTTATACCTGACCTTAGCTCTCCCCTAATAGTAGAATGAGTTGAATAGACTAAATTCTTTATGGTTCTTCTCAGATAATTACATGCTCTCTGTTTTCTTTATGCTCATTAATGGGTAATCCTGCTCCTCATTGTATGCAAGCTCAGCATATGCTATGGTATTTTTGTAGAGTACCTGCAGGCTCACATGCAGCATCCGCCCTTCCAGCTCACAGTACTTGAACGTGGGGTTCTGCCTCTGCTTTACCATCTCACGATCAATTGAGACACTTATGCTTCGAACATAAGGCTGGACAATAACACTCTGCTCTATCATTCTCTCAAGATCATTTGCTGTATCCATGTTGATTGGTGTTCCAACAAACTGGTGATACAGTGCGCCAAGCTTTATCCCGGCTTCAAACACCGCTCTGTCCCGCTCGTTTATCTCTGTCATAAAACCTCCTCGTTATCGGACTCAGTATATAGATAAACGTTAAAACTAATAAGAGTAGGGATGCGATTATTACTATACCTGTATAGCCCAGATAGAAAAACACAATATCTATTACAAGAAGGACTACCATGGGTACCAGAATGAAAGGATTCTTCAATTTAGGATAACCTATAGTACTGACCATAAGCAAGGATAAGAGAGTCAGGAGAAGAATAAACATGTACTCAAGATATGGGACATAAGCTTCAACTGTGCCTGGAGCCGTGCTCATCCATGAGTTGAACCACAGAAGGAACAGAGCAACAATAAAGCCGCCTGCTGTTATTGGAATTCCCTCAAAACCATCCTTTTTCCCTGCTACATTGAAACGGGCCAGTCGCAGTATGCCGCATACTAAAAAAAATCCCGCAAAGATCCATGCCAGGAAACCAAGGTTGCCAAGAAAAATAAAAGCAAGGGCTGCAGGCGCAACCCCAAAAGATACCGCATCCGCAAGTGAATCAAGATTAGCACCCAGGACACCTGAGCCTGAGTACCTTGCAAAGGCACCATCAGCGCCATCGGCTATTACAGCAATAAGAACCAGAACAAGGGCATCAGCAACCCGACCCTGAACAGCCATTATTAAAGATGCAAACCCCAGGAGCGCATTAACCAGGGTAATAAGATCTGCAGGTTTGATAAGCCTGAGTATGTTTTCTCCCATCTTTATCTCCGTATTTTCTCTTTTCTCACTGCGATTACAGTCTCCCCTGCCCTCACCCTGTCATTCAATCCAACCACAAAATCATACCCTTCTGGAATTACCACATCCACACGCGAACCAAAGCGGATCATACCGATGCGTTCTCCCCTCTTTATGTGGCTTCCCTCGCTGATGTATGATACGATGCGCCGGGTCAGAATGCCTGCAATCTGCGTTAACTCAAGATCCCCGTAATCCGTGTTTATTACAACGTGGTTGCGCTCATTAACATGCGAGTCTTTATTAAATGCAGGGATATACCCGCCTGGCTTATAATCGATCTGAGCAACCGTGCCTGCAAGTGGAGCACGGTTCACATGGACATCATGTATGTTCATGAAAATACATAATTTCCTGTTCGTTACAGAGATAACCCTGCCGTCGGCAGGTGAGACCATATCATCCTCATCCCCTGAAGGTGTACGCTCTGGGTCGCGGAAAAATACGAGGAAGAAAAGCGTAAGCACAAATCCAGTAATGAACATGCCCCGGAACAGGATTGATACAAGCCCGCTAAGATCCATTGAGATATACCACATAACAGCAGTGAGCAGCAGCATTCCACCGATCCAGGAGAATGACCCCTTAGCCAGCATTTTTGAAGATACCTCCGAGCATGTTTAAAACACCATCGATCATATTTATAATCTCAGGGAGTATTTTAATTACCGCATAGGCGATCAGGAATAATGCGACAAGAGAGCCTATTTTTGCGATAACAGTATGAGCTATATAAAAACTCATCTCAGGATCGCCAAACCACGTCATCCCGTAGGCGCTGATCACGAAAACATTTCTTATCAGATTCAGACCATAGATCACAGGAACAGACACAAGGAACGCCGATGCCATCCGCTTAAATGGTGCTCTGACACTGGCGATTATCCCTGTGAACAGCGCTATGCTTTCAATTGCCGTGCATGCAAGGATTATCTCGACCCTGTACCCGTTGACCGCGACCAGATTCCATCCCATCTTCATAACCGTCACTCCGAAAAGCGAGGCAACCCATATGGTCTGGTCAGTCACGGTTGATATAATCCATGTATTCATTGCCTGGATCTCTGAAAAGGTAAAATAAGAAATCCCTCCTATAGCCGCGGCTGTGGTGGCCATAAAGAGCGAATCTGCAGTGCTTATGCCGTTAATATCCCCAAGAATCCTCTTATCCTGGCGTATAAGAACATAACCTATAAAAACACAGATAAAAGCAGCAAGTATAGTTATAACAACGTTAAAATAATCTCCCAGTTCAAGATAATGCGGCCACTGGGATGCCCAGTGTATCGCAAAAATAGCCCAGCCTGCGCCTGCAACTGTGAACTTAAGACTACGTGCCCTGGGGATGATCGATGCCGCAATGAGCAATCCAAGAGCAAGCCAGAGAATATTTTCTATCATGTTATTACCTAGATCAGCGTTTTTATCAGGAAATGTATATCTTTTATGTTTAGTTCTTTGTTTTCTTTTGTCAGAATATCTTCCACAAGCTTATTAAACCTCTCCTTGTCCCTGATTGATCTGACGAATGAATCCAGAATCCTCTCATTTGATAATATCCTGGAGATCATGGCCAGTGTTGAGAAATCAAATTCTTTTTTCCAGCGGTTCTCATAATCTGAAAGCGTGTTTCTACCTTCAATTGTGCCTGATAGAACCTCTGCTGCTATTTCACCTGAGCGCCTGGCATAATATATTCCCTCACCCTCAAATGGAGATACGAATCCAGCGGCATCACCTGCCAGAAGGGATCTTCTGGAGAACGTGTTCTTAACCGGTCCATTGATTGGTATCAGTCCCCTCTCTCCAGGCATATCCGGATAACCCGCAGGTGATGATGTTCCTGTTACAACATAATCCTTTTTAGGTACAGTCCAGGAGTAGCCGCTGTTTAGCATATCGATCTCAAAATAATCCTGCGGTTTTTGGTCTTTCCTGTGCTGCACACAGAAGGCATACTCTTTCGTACCTCCGCAGATGCGGCTCAGATCTGATATTCCTGCTGCTATAACCGCATAATCTGCAAGAATATATTCTTTTTTTGTCTTAATCCCAACAAATGAATCTTTTTCATCTATAGATATCACAAGATCTTTTTTAAACTCACTTCCAGCATCAATAGCCTGATTGAGATTAAATGAGTCATATGATTCGCGGTTTATTGAGTACTCAACAGCATTCCTGTAGGTTATTTCAGCCCTGGTATCTCTAAATGATATCCTTACTCCTTTAAGCATCCTCTCTACAAAGATCTCATCTATTCCGTACCTCCTTACATACCGGGCGGTCAGGATCCCTGCACATGCCTTTTTTTTATCACACGGGTCTATTATCAGGGTCCTGTAGCCAGACGAAGATAGCTTTTCTGCCGCAAAAGAACCAGCAGGCCCTGCTCCGATGACGGCTACATCATATCTCATGGGATATCCTCGAATTTATTCGCTCTGTAAGGATATAAGCAGAATCAAATGCAATAAGGATTATTAAAGCGTTCAGTCCCAGCATGCCAAGAATAACAAGTATAAATATCCCAAGCTTAAGGATCAATCTGTAATCGAACACTGTATCAAGGTATACGGGAACATGTATTATATCTCTTAATTCATCCAGTGCTGCAATCGCAGCGATCAGCAGTACCATGGGAGAGAGCCTGACCCCATATAAAAAAAATACAATAAGTATTGCAGCAAGTCCGAAGTAATGACCGGTACTGTTTATCTTACCTGTTAAAAGACATCCAATAACGATACCTCCAAAAAGAAGCGAAGCAGCAGCATCAATAACCATCAAGTACCCAATAAGTGACCCGTAAGCAAGCCCCGCAGGTATGGCAAAAAGGCGGTTGAGAGGTATGTTTTTATCTGCAATATCATCAGCCAGTTTAATCAATGAGCCTGCAAGAAAACCCAGAGTCAGGAGTGTCAGTAGGGGCATGTATCAGATGCTGATTTTAAAAATTAAATAGGTTTCTATCAAAGCAGCCTTGCGATTGATAACCAAAACATTTAAAACATGTAAAACCTACTTAACATTGGTGATATATCTAATGAACGATAAAGATACGAAGGTGCCTATTTATATCGCAATTATAGTTGCCCTCGCACTTGTTGCCGCTGCGGGCTATTATGCTACTGTGGATTCATCCTCAATAACGCCGCCGCCTGATACCCCGAAACCCACTCAGGCTCCAACTCCGAAGGAGACCCAGGCAGCTACAACGCCGCCATCTGCAGCTTCGACTACTGCGCCGGTAAAGGCTGATGTTATTAAATGTGAACTATGCCACACAAATCCGCAGGATCTGAAACTGCATATCAATGGTGGAAAGCTGTGTATCAACTGCCACGGCAGCCAGGTTCACAATATCCACATTGGAGGCGGTACTGTAGGTCTGAACTGCGATACCTGCCATGGGAGTGCTCCCAATATAAAAGTTCCTCGTGTTGAAAAAGGAGAGGGGCCGGGCTCTTACAGCGTTTGCGAGACATGCCATGCTGCACCGCCTGATTCACTTAAGCCCAGTGACGGAAATCTTGTAACAGTCCATCTATCAAGAGCCAAATACTGTACGAACTGTCATGGTACTAATGTCGGTGACATTCACATGGCAGCGCTTAGTAATGCAAGTAAGAAATAGATAAATGGGTAATCCCTTTTATCTTTTCTTATTTCAGATTGCTCAATAGGATATCAACAGAGAGGAAAGCTTTAAACCTTATCAAGTACTCTCTAATTGAACTTGTAGCCTAGAAGGACGTGATATTTACTAAATGTGGAAAATTGAGGATGCTATTGATTTATATGGTATAGAGCGATGGGGAAACGGATATTTTTCTTTTAATAAAAACGGAAATCTGGTTATCAGACCTACAAGAAAAGATGCCCATATTATTGATTTAAAAAATGTCATTGATCACCTCAGCACTAAGAAAATAAAGTTCCCTGTATTATTTAGATTTCCACAGATCCTTGAAGGGCAGATTAAGGAATTAAACGGGGCATTTAATAATTCAATATATGAATATAAATATAATAACAGATATCAGGCCGCATTCCCGATGAAAGTAAACCAGAGAAGAGAAGTGATAGAAGAAATCGTTAAATCTGGCAAAAAATACAATATGGGTCTTGAGGTCGGAACAAAAGCAGAACTGCTGGCTGCCCTATCCTTTGAGCTGAGCCCTGATGCCCTTTTAATATGTAACGGTTTCAAGGATGATGAATACCTGAAATTAGCATTAGATGCAGCCAAATTAAAGAATAAGGTAGTTATTGTCATTGATGAGTACAGTGAGACAGGAAGATTACTGGAACTCTCAAAAAAACTGGGTATAAGACCACTGATTGGCATAAGGGCAAAGCTATACTCAAGAGGCAGTGGAAAATGGGCAGAATCCGGTGGTGAGTCCTCAAAATTTGGCCTGACAACGACTGAGATGCTGGATTGCATCAAGATCATTGCCCAGTACGAGATGCTTGAGCAATTGCAGATGCTTCATTTTCATATTGGTTCGCAGATAACCGAGATCCGAAGGATACAGAAAGCAGTCAAAGAAGCTGCCAGGGTGTATGCTAAAATAAAACAGATGCATATAAACGTCAAATATTTCAACATCGGCGGCGGTCTTGGCATCGATTATGACGGAAGTAAGACATCATCCGACGCCAGCGCCAATTATACGATCCAGGAGTATGCCAACAATGTGGTGTATTCTCTTAAAGAGGTATGTGATGAAGAAGATGTTCCTCATCCCATCGTTCTATCAGAGAGCGGAAGGGCGATTAGCGCATATCACTCACTCCTGGTTATAAATATCAAAGGAAATAAGAATGGCAACCGTAAAAAGCGAGTTGAGCTACGCGGAAATGAGCCCCATATAATAAAGGAATTATACGACGGATTGAATGAAATAAATATTAAAAACTATTTAGAATATTACCATGATGCTCTTCAGCACCGCGAGGAGCTTCTCTCATTATTCAATATGGGTGAGATCGAGCTTGAGGAAAAATCAAAAGGAGAGATCCTTTTCTTGCAGATCTGTGAAAAAGCGGCTGGATTCTCAAGGGAGACACAGAACGAATCCGATGAGTTTGAAGATCTAAATAAACTATTATCAAAAAAATATATCGGCAATTTCTCAACATTCCAATCTGTTCCTGATTTCTGGGCAATAAAACAGCTATTCCCGGTTGTCCCGGTCAGCAGGGCTACAGAGAGACCCACAGAATACGCAACCATAGTGGATATAACATGTGACTCAGACGGCGAGATCGATAAGTTCGTTGATCTAAAGGATGTTAAGGAACTACTTGAGGTGCATGAGTTGAGCAATGGTTCTTATTATCTGGCGATTCTAATGCTTGGTGCATACCAGGATACGATAGGCGATTATCATAATCTGCTGGGTACGGCTAATGAGGTACATATCATAGTGGCCGATACAGGGGAGTGGCATATCAAACAGATTATCAAGGGAGATAGAAACTGCGATGTTCTGGGCTATGCCAAATATAATTCAAACAGCCTTTTTGCGATGTTCGAATCAGAAGTAATCCAGGCGCAGAGGGATAACAGGGTATCCAGACAGGATGCTGAGGAGATTTTGAACAATTATAAAGCTGCTATGAACCAGTACACGTACATGAATCTATAAATTGATTTTTCCTTACCTCTTATGCTGACACTCGGCATTGTTAACACATATGATAAAATAAAAATCCATGAAGCGCATTACCGCAGTATTGCCAGGGCAGCGCCTGTTGCATACGCTTTCGGATTCAATCTTGCCCTGTTTGATTTTCCACTCAAGCTCAGCGCCCAGGAGCTTGTGAGCTATGTGAAGGATAAGACAACGATCGGAGGCTCAGGAAAATATCTTGAGGAGCTATCCAGATCAGGCAGGTTCTTCGTTTTTGAGCTTCCAGATAAAGGGTTTCAACCCCAGTTCGGATTACCTGTTGTAACTACATCCCATCCTGCTAAGGAGAAAGAGATCGATGTACATTCACTTGCAGAATATATCCGTAAAAAGAGGTCTTTTATTTTCCTTATCGGGCTTGGGCCCAGGGGTCTTCCTTCAGAGCTATTTGATATGGCGCAGTATCATCTTGATATAACCTCAAAGGGTGTCTCTCTTGAGACATGCACTGCGATAGGGGCCGTGCCTGCTATTATTATGGGATGCCTGGAGCAAATAAGTGGTAAAAAATAATTAGACGTGACCCATGTTTCTTCAAATGTCCATAACTCATAGCCCTAAGCTCCTTAGCATCTTCTCGCAGTTCTTATGTTCAGCAAAAAAACTAACAACGATTATGCCCATAAATTCATGAAATTTCATCTCTGGCGCTTTGAAGTGTGGGCCTTTATGCTCTATTAATTCTTCAGGAAGTAAACCTATTAAATTTCCATTAGCGTATTTTTTCATTATCCCAACATGCAAATGATGAAGGGGTTTTCTGATTCCATTCTCTATACCTTCATTCTGGTAATGAAAGGAAAAACCTGTGTCAGGTCGTATGTACTCATAACCATATCTTCCAATATTTCCACCTTCTATTTCCTCAAAAAAATTTAATAAAGAATCATCAATAAATCTTATCTCCTCGCCAAAGATAGTTCCATAGTCAGAGTGTTTTTCACTCGGAGTTACATCGAAAGAGGGAGGCTCACCAATTATATCCTTACAATATGTATAAAAAATCCCTTTTATTTCAGTTGCCCGCTCCCTCAGGTTCACTCATATTCATTCCTATAAAACTCGTAAAGGCATCCAAATTTCAATGCATGAAAACCGTGAACCTTATCCTCCTTCCATGCTTTATAAAACTCATCTGGAGTCATATTAAATATCTCTTTTGTTCTAGATAGTTCTTTTTCGATGTCTTCTTTGCCTAAAACCCGAAAAGGTATCCCCATTTCATGAATAGACTTGATAGGCTTGCCTACCACTGCGGAAAAGGGCAGCTTTGAATGTTTGTTTGAAATGCCCGCATTAGAAGCTTTAGTGCTGTGCCCTTCAAATCCATATTTTTTAATTTTTTTTGGTTTCTGAGTCATTGTTTATATAGTTTTTACTTATGATTGATAGTACTTATAATTTTGTGAAGAACATGCACAATGCCATTTTGATGTCTAAAGTCCGAGGCATCAATGGGGTGCATAAGGTTTTCTACCTCCTATTGGTTGTTTTGGTCATTCTCAATAGGAGGGGCACGGAAAAGGAATATGAATAACAACCCGGGCAGTTGAGAATATATTCTCAAATGCTTGCAGAAGGCGAACCTTATGACGGATGACACTTTCATTCTCTCAAGCATAGTTTCACTACACACTTAACGGAGGGCGGGACAGACCTGAGGTATATTCAGGAACTATTGGGGCACAAAAAATGACACCACTAAAACGACAAAGTAAAAGGAAGAAGCAGGATACAACAACTCAAACATTACTAATGTAATTTTATGCAGATCTTCGTGCCCGTAAATCTGTTCCACAATTGTTATGTTGGTTTTAGTCATTCTACGGATGCACACTACTCCTATCGCCTTCAGTGACGTAAGCGAAACTATAAACCTTAATCTTTTTAATTACATGCTATGAAAAACAGGATTATAGTAACAGGGGGAGCAGGTTTTATAGGAAGCCATATAGTTGACAGACTGTTATCAGAAGGAAACGAGGTAATAGTGCTTGATAATCTAAGCTCAGGCAGAATGGAATTTCTTGGAGCCCATATCCAGGACAGTAATTTTAAGTTTATTAAGCTTGATCTTCTGGAACCTGAGAACCTTAAAAAAGCGGTAAAAGATGCTGATATGATATTCCATATAGCAGCCAATCCTGATGTCCGCCTGGGTGCTGAAGATACTAACGTTCATCTTGAGCAGAATGTGATTGCCACATACAATGTGCTTGAGGCAATGCGCATCAACAGACTTAAAAATATCGTCTTTACATCCACATCCACTGTATACGGCGAAGCTGCGCTCATCCCCACACCTGAGGATTACGGCCCTCTGGTTCCCATATCCTTATACGGCGCATCGAAACTGGCATGCGAAGCCCTCATAACCTCATACTGCCATACCTTTGATATGAATTCATGGATCTTCCGCTTTGCTAATATCGTGGGCGATCGGGGAACCCATGGGATAATAGTGGATTTCATAAACAAACTCAGGAATAATCCAGGCGCACTTGAGATACTGGGGGATGGAAAGCAGAGCAAATCCTATCTCCATGTCTCTGATTGTGTGGATTCGATCCTGTTCGCAGTAGAGAACAGCAGCGATATGGCAAATATATTCAACATCGGCTCAAATGATACCATAAGCGCAAGAGAGATCGGTGAGATAGTGGTTGAAGAGATGGGCTTAAAAGATGTTAAATTCAATTATACAGGCGGAGCCCGTGGCTGGAAAGGGGATGTCCCCAGGATGATGCTCTCAATTGAAAAGCTAAAGACGCTTGGATGGAAGCCTGCTTATAATTCCAGGAACAGCGTGCGTGATACTGCCAGGAGTTTATTGAGAAATGACCAGTATATTCTGTCCTAAATGCGGCAGGGATGTTGACATCCTTTATGGTAAGGTATGCAGGCAGTGCTTTATCGGAGGCAAAAAACTGCTTGAATGCCCTGCTGTTATTCACTCAAGGATATGCCCCACCTGCGGTTCTGTTTTCAAGAGAGGGAAGTGGTCATCCGGAGAGGATGAGATTGAGACCATTCTTGATAGTGTAAAGGATAACCTGAAGATCAATAAAGATGCCACTGATATTGAGCTGATATTAACGCCGAATAAGCTTGATTATTCCAGATACCAGGTGCATATTGAGGCAAAGGCCAGGATAGAAGGTGTAGAGATCGGCGCTTCTCAGGATACTGAGATCAGGATAAGCTGGGAGACCTGTGATGTATGCAGCAGGATTGCAGGCGGCTATTTTGAAGGTATTGTCCAGATCAGGGCAGATAAGCGGTTTCCAGCGCAGGAGGAACAGAAAGAGTGTATCAGAATAGCTGAGGATGCGGCCGCCCGCGCGCAGGAGAGGGGAGACAGGCTTGCTTTTATTGCAAAAACAGCAGAACTCAAGGAAGGTATCGATATATACGTGGGACTGATAAAGCTTGGAAGACAGATATGCAGGGCCATAACCGATAGGTTTGGCGGCAGGTTCACTGAGTCGCCAAAACTTGTGGGACAGAAGGATGGCGAGGGTCTGTATCGCATCACATTTGCCCTGCGGCTTCCTGAGTTTGTTGGCGGGGACATTATAAATGTAGACGATACTGTGATTGAGGTCCAGAGCAGTGGAAAGTATGTAAGTGGTATTGACCTTGAGACAGGAAAAAGGTTTATTGAGAAGTATGATAGCCTTGCGAATGTTAAAAAACTGGGCAGGAGACAGGATGCAGTCTCTGCTGTTCTGGTAGCAGTAGAAAAGAGGATGATCCAGGTACTCGACCCTGATACCTATGAGACTGTTACTGTTAAAAGACCTGAGTTCCTGAGTGCAAAGCCAGGGGATGAGATAAGGATCATAAAAACGGCGAAGGGGATCTATGTGATACCGTGATTGCCTTTATCCTGAGGGTATTCTTGATTATTCTGGATCACAACACAGTACAGATGCGATCTGGCAGCAGGTGGCTGTTCTGTCGTGCCTGTTGCTATCCGCTCATCCGGATAGGCAAGCCGCTCACATATCGAGATCTTCCTGAATAAGCCCTGGGATTTTAGAAGATCTGTGATTTCATTTACACCGAAGGATGGATCCGGGAGGAGAAAGATGTTCTTTCCACTGTTTAGCTCGATAATAAGCCTCTCCCTCACCGGATCTATATCCCGTGAATGGGCAGTGATAACTGCAAGGTTCTCCATATCCAGACAGAGGCGGGAAGAGGCCAGTTGCAGCGAAGATATCCCCGGGATTACATCATCATCCTTTTTTGCAAATTTTCCAAGTCCTGAGAGCATAGGATCGCCTGTTGAAAGAACAACGGCATCTTCAGGCAGCGAACTCAACCTGTAATCTGTGATCTCACGGGTTTCGCATTTTATATGCTCTCCTGCCAGCTCTATCGCCCTTTTTGAGCCGAATATTATATTTGCGCTCTCAATAGCAGATATTGCCTCCTCTGTCAGGAGATTCGGTCCTGCGCCTACCCCGACTATTCTCATTATGGCTCACCGCTATCGCAAAGTACTGTTCCGTCCCTGTTTAAAAGCACAACTCTTTTTCCTGACAGCTCTATCGCTTTACCAAGAGCCCTGTCTATAAGAGGGTTCTCTGGATTGTCGTCTATCATCTCCTGGATCGTCTGATAACCGCTGTCATTTAATATATCAGGATATGCCCATTTCAGGATAAGCCCGGGAAGGCCAGAAATTATCACATCCCCTCTTGCTGCTTTTAATCCCCTTGATATATCGCTTCCGATAAGTATAACAGTATAATCAGGAAAGAGCATACTGGAGAACCTGACGCCAAGGCGCCCTGTGGTAAGAACGAGCTTATCAGCACCCATGATGAGCTCTTCCTTCATCTCGCCAAGGTGCTCACTCCATGGTTCCACAAAACCTGTTGTTCCGAGAATGGATATTCCACCGGTTACCCCGACTTTTTCATTGAGCGTATGTTTTGCTATCTCCTCACCCTTCGGGACAGAGATGGTAACACACGCTCCTTTCAATCCTGTCTCCATAAGCGCTTCCTTTATAGCTTCTTCTATCTGTCGCATCGGTACCTGTGTTATTGCAGGTATGCCTTTTTTTGAGCCTATGCCACAGCCAGCTTTTACTACGATAGTATCATGCTCTCTGGCCTCAGCTCTGATCTCCATTCCTCCTGTGGCATCAGAGGCATGGTCGCCCGGATCTTTTATTGCAGATGCTTTTCCGTTTTTTGCAGCAACAGGCAGAACTGCGCTGAGTCCGGGTGGTGTTCTGATCGATACCTCTGATACCTCCCTTTTTAAAGATAACACAGATGCTTTTGCAGCCGCAGCAGCAGTCGTTCCGGTGGTATATCCCCGCCGCAGCAGAGAACCATCTGAGAGAAGGACATAACGTCCGCCTGATATACGTTCGTTAAGTTCCTCTGCGGATATCCTGGTCCGACCTGTGGCCTGTCTTACCCATTCATCAGGTATTTTAAAATTATTGACAGGGTCGATCATAATTTTCCTATAATCTCCTCTTGAACAGCCTGTCCAGCTCCTGCCTGTTAAGAGATACCATAGTTGGCCTGCCATGAGGGCACGTATAAGGATTCTCGGTGCTGAAGAGCTGCTTTATAAGGCTCTCCATCTGATCAGGCGAACAATCTGCTCCAGCCTTGATTGCGCTTTTGCATGCTATACTTCTCATTACACGCTCAAAGAGACCGGTATCATTCTTTATTCTCCCTTCTGAGAGTATGTCTGCAATTACATCATGTATCAATGATGGGTCCCCAAGCCTTCCCAGGACATTCGGAACTGCAGTTACTACAAATGCACCTGGCCCGAACCCGGATATCCTGAAACCAAACCCCTCAAGATACGGGATACTCTCTTTCATTAAGACCCGCTCCCTGGCATTCAACTCAAGGCTCACAGGAACAATAAGCTCCTGTGAATTAGCGCATTTGAACTCTCTCATCACCTGCTCAAAAAAAATACGCTCATGGGCAGCATGCTGATCTATTATAATCAGCCCATCCCTGGTCTCGGCAACGACATACAGGCTATCCACCTGCCCGAGAACTCTTATATCGGGTGTTCTGATTGTATTAGCTTTTTCTTTATCTGTAATATACCGCTCAGTATGCCGGAGCCTTCGATCAGTATCTTTTACAGGGAATTTGAACCTGGTACCTGTTTCTTTTATTAATGTCTGGCTAACCGGAGTTTGTTCATAGATAAGAGACTGTGTAACCGGTATTTTTATATCAGGGGTAAGGTTCTCATTTGAGAGTGCTCTCCTCACAGCTTCTGATACTGCATCAGAGATCTCATTCTCATGGCTCAGACGAACCTGGTTCTTGGTCGGGTGAACATTGACATCAACCTCTCTTATATCAACATATATCTTTAGAACCGCAACAGGGAAGCGCCCTTTTTGTATAAGAGTGCCGTATCCATCTCTTAACGCATGGCTGATAGCTCTTGAAGTGACGCTCCTGTCATTGATATAGAATGACTGGGAATCGATACTGCCTCTTGTAATAGCGGGTTTTGATACGAACCCGGTTACCTTTGCAAATCTGGATTCAAGATCAACAGGAACCATCGCCCTTGCCACTTCCTGTCCATAGATGTGGATTATTGTATCCTGCAGCAAAGAGGCGGGTGAGCGCAGTATCTCTATTCCGTTGTGGATTAAAGTAAAGGATATATTATTATGCCCCAGTGCGTTCTTTGTTACCACATCGATGATATGGGCAAGCTCTGTACTATCTGATTTTAGATATTTCTTTCTTGCAGGGATATTGTAGAACAGCTCCTCTGCCAGCACAGACGTCCCATCGGCTGCTCCTGTATCACTTATTCCAACCAGCTTGCTGCCGTGAACTGTGACTTTTGTGCCTGAGATCTCATCCATGGTTTTTGTGATTACCTCAAGCTTTGCCACAGCGGCAATAGAAGACAATGCTTCGCCACGAAACCCCATCGTCGTTACTGTCTCAAGATCCTCAATATTTCTTATCTTGCTTGTTGTGTGCTTCATGAGCGAGAGAGAGGCATCTTCCCTGCTCATCCCGCATCCGTTATCAGTTACGCGTATCAGCTCCTTCCCGCCTTTTATTACTTCAATCCTGATATCAGAGGCTCCTGCATCTATAGAGTTCTCTATAAGTTCCTTGATCACAGATGCGGGACGTTCTATTACTTCTCCGGCCGCAATCTTGCTTATAGTGGCTTCATCAAGCAGGTGTATTTTTCGCATATCAGGGATGGGTACTTATATTCTATTACAGGGATTTCCACACCTTAATTCAGGTTACACCCTTATTTAAACCTCACCTCAATTCTTCGATCTCCCATCCATGAAATAGGAACATTCATTCCAGTCTCATCAAACTTTTTCATCAGTTTCTGAACCGCCTCTTTATGGCTATCCTTATAATTACCAAAGAATGTAACAACAATCCTATCACCATTAGCTTTTACCAATGCTGGAAATTCGATACTGGGCAAAGCATCGATTCCCAAGAAATTACAATTCTTAAAGAAATTTTCGATTCGCCATCTCCAGCTTTTCTCATTAAGAATTTGTTCTTCACTACTCTCATAATCATTTGTCAGATAACCATAATATTTTTCGATACCATCCTCAAAAAACCTTACAACAATAAGCTTCATGTTGCCTGAAAAGTTGCGAAGGTTAGTTTCCTTAAACCCAATCAGTCGATCAGTTCCAACAAGCGGTTTAAACTCATCTTTTGGTATACTTTTCATCTCTTCGATGCGGTTTTCATAGAGTTTTATCAAAGTGACATATTTCAGTTTTATCTTTTTATCAAGATATTCCAAAAGTGAGCCCACTGAGAACCATTTATCGAAAACCACTTTTTCCATTTCTGGCAAAATATCCTTGATATTTTCAAGCATTGGAATCGTAACAATTTCTGGAGTAAGCCCCTTTCTTGGATAGGCTACTCGTGCAAAAATAGGATTTCCAGTTTCCTGATCCTGAGAAAAAAATGCTCTTATTCCCTTCATACTGATATTTCTTGTAGGGTGTTTATCCTTACCAATTTTAGATTTTCCAAAATAACCAATAAAGTGACCATCCAGATTGATAATTTTACCTTTGAAAATTATGAAGATAGCTTTTTGAAGGCATTTTTGAGAATCCGGCAATTGCGGCAATGCCATAGTCTTTGATAGTTTCTCCCGAACTCACCCGTTTTTTGCCGATTACAGCAAGAAATATTAGAGTCAATACACTCTTTAGTACTGATGTACCTTCTTGTTTTTTAATACCAAGAGAGCGTATGAGTTTATCTATTCCCAAAATAAAAAGATATGGCAAAAGTAAGAATGCTCCGCCGTAGTTTGTCTGGAATCCTTTGGTGAGGAGATCATCAAGTTCCGGTTTTTCTATTTTTGTTTTTTTTTCTCTTGTGAGGGCTTTTGCTTCGTTTTTTTTAGGGTTATACTATACTCAGATAATACACGTCCCACACTCCTGGCACTTATTTCATAACCTTCACTTTCCAATATTTTTGCTATATCATACATGTCCTTTTCAGGATCTTTGAACCTTATATCTACGATTCGTTTTTCAATTTCTTCTGTACGTTTGCTTTTTGTTTTTGGTCCTCTGGGATTGTCTTTAAGTCCCTCCCACCTTTTTTCCTCCCATGCATTGAGATACTCATTGCCAGTTTTTCGACTGTAGCCATATTTTGTGCATATTTCTTTCCTTTTGTTTGAACTCAGATTGAGTTCTCGAACCATTTCATATCTTTTCTGAATTTGGTCTTCTAAATCTATTTTGAAAGTTCTTTCTTTTTCTCCTTTAATTATTATGACACTCATAGTTACCAATATGTAACTTATATTTTGGCACTAATAAAGATTGCTATGGGTGTTCGGTTATAAATGTGGGACACATTTTTCAGATGTTTCAGCGTACATTCTGGCAAAAACGTATCGGATAAGCTACCGATTTGAGTAGGAGTTAAGTATTAATGACATAAAGTTAGTTACAATAATATAGGGAATAGCGGTTAATGCAATACAATTTCGAACAAGCTTAGAGGGAAAGTTGGGAGATATTTATTTATGTGGAAATCCCTGTGTTAATGATTCGAGGACACGACCTAAAATAAAAACTGGAGAGAAATAGAAACTGCCTCCATCGTCCTGGCTCCGGCTGTTAAAATACGAGCCTGTTTTAAGAAAAAAGCCAGATTAAAGCTGCATACGGGAAAACCGTCCGTGCAGTTTGATGAGAATAGAGAGGTTGTTAAGACCTCTCTTTTACTCTACACTGACAGGGCCAGCAATCAGTGATCATCCATGTAATCCGGATGCTGCCTCAGGACAGGCATCCTGTTCACAACCCAGCGGTAGATGAGAATCTCAATCGTAACAACAGCCACAACTACCACAGCCTCTTTCCAGAAGAAAAGCTCCCTGTGCGGAAGCTGCCAGTTGAATGCTATGAGCGATATATTGAAGCGGTTCATAATGATTCCCACCATTGTCAGTGCCGCAGTGTACTGGATAAGGCGCACGTTCTTCTTCTGTACCCCGTGATAGAAGAGGAAAGGCACAGCAGCCAGGAGCGTGATCTCAACGAGGAACCAGTAGCCAAATGAAGTATTCAGGTATATCCATGCGCCCTCGTGCGTTACGCTGATCAGCCGCAGTCCCAGGTATGTGAAAAGCACAAACGAGGCTGCTTTCCCTAGTCCCAGGGTGATGTCGTTTATGCTTGACAGGTAGTTAGAATCAGCCCTGTCCTTCAAGAAGACCTGCGTGAGCCTGCTTACCACGATCACCAGTGCAATTGCACCTCCGATGGATGATATAAAGGCAAGCCAGGGAAGATACGACGTGTACCAGAGTGGATGAAGCTTCCCGGGCGCAAGAAGGAACATGGCACTCAGTGCGGACTGGTGAAGCGTGGAGAGCATAACACCGAATATGGTAAGCCCGAGGGTCATGCTCACAGCCAGTTTTCGAAGGTTCTTCAGGCCAAGCCACTCAAGCGTGGACGGGGAAAATTCAAAGAACTGGACAGAGAGGTATAAAGCTACGTGCCATGCCACAAGGAACATGACAGAGGCTGTGCCGAATGAGACGAACATGGGGTAGTATATCCTCCACGGGCGCCCAAGATCGATCATAAGAAAGACCACTGCGAACAGATAGCCCAGGAAACCCAGCAGTATGGCATTCTTGACTACAGGCTGGTATCTTTTAAGCCCGAAGATGTACACAGCAGTCCCGATCACAAAGCCAGATGCTGAGAAGGGCACACCGCTGAAGAGTCCCCAGCTCAGGAAAAGCCCCCACGGCTGCTCGTTTGAGGCCTCGGTCACGGCTTCAAGCCCGAAGATGAAGCGCAGTAATATAAAGTAAAGTCCGCCCAGGACTATAAGACCTGCGACGAAGTTTAAAGGCGTGATAAGCGTCTTTATATATTCTTTCATGGTAAGCCCGAGGAAGAGCTTATCACTGAGCCAGGTGCTGACTATCTCAGCACCTGTCTGTTCCCGGTCAGGGTTCATCTTTTTTTCCATGTATCCGCTCATTGTTTATCATCCTCCTTATCTGATTTCTCATCATGTGCCGTATGCGGCTTGCGCTTTGATGCAAGGTAGAAGCCTCCCAGCAGGGCAGGCCAGGAAACAAGGGTGAGGTTGACCATAGACAGGAAATCCTTGGTCAATTTTGGATACGAGGTTATCCCGACATCCATCTGGAAATCAAGCTCTGAGAAAGGAACACCTGAGATATACATCCAGCCTGTCCCTCCTGCCTCCTGCTCACCATAGATATGGTCGATATATTTATCAGGCTCACCCCAGATCCTGAGCTTTGCGAGTTTGATCAGATCGCTCCTCTTGCCGAAAGTGATGGCCTCCACCGGACATGCCTCTGTGCATGCAGGTATAATCCCCTCTGAGATCCTGTGGTAGCACATAAAGCACTTCTGAACATTGGGACTGAAGGCACTGGAATACTCATAGGCAGGAACATAGAAAGGACATGCTATAATGCAGTACCTGCAGCCGATGCACAACTTCTCGTTCCAGGTAACAGGTCCTTCCTTGCTCTTCTTAAGTGCAGCCACAGGACAGGCAGAGACGCAGGAAGGCTCATCACAGTGCATGCACTGTACCTTGCGGTAGACTGTTTTCCCGTTTACCTTGTAGCGGTTGACCGCGGTATAGGACTGTACATCAGCCACGTATGGTTTTCTTTTTTCCTCAAAAACTGATGTATCCTCAAAGGATGTTTTTGGAGCAGGCAGGTTATTTGCCTTATTGCAGGCAGCTTCGCAGCGCCGGCAGCCGATGCATTTTGTCAGGTCCGAGAGCATACCGAAGCGGTCAGGATTGCCCATAAAATCCTCAGAAGCCAGTGTCCTCCCGCCAAGAACGCTCCAGGCAAGAACCGATCCTCCGATCTTAAGAAAATTTCTTCTGGTTACCATGGTCATCCTCCTCCTGGCCTGTGGCAGCCCTGGCATGTATTGCTATCCCGCCCCGCATGGTCTGCAGGTATTCCTGCCGCTCCTGCGATCTCTTTTGTATGGCATTTGAGGCAGTTATCGTGGTAAACTATTTTTGTTTCCTGCCCGCCCGGGATGCCGTCCTTGTGGCAATTATTGCAGTTCTCCCACGTTAGTTGATGCGGACGTGCCGAAGCCTGTATATTGGCTGAGGCATCTTTTGTGTGGCAGAAAGTGCAGCTCTCAGGGCCATCAAAAACATCACTGTGGCAGGACATGCACTGCTGATGATATGCTGCCTTGAGACCCGGCTTGCTCGAATTCTGCGGATCAAAGGGACGCTCATGGCAGTCGCTGCAGGCACGGATTTCACCTTTGCTGTTGTGATGGCATGCCTGGCAACTGAGCTTGCCGCTCATCTCCTGGTGGAATTTTGTTGCCGATCCGTAGTTGATTTCAAGATACTCAGAATTATTTACATTCAGCCATCTATCAGCCGGTGTAGCAGTATCCTCAGGGGAAAAGTATGTGGCAAGTACGATAGCCGCGCCACCGAAGATCAGCGACATCGGAATGACCACAGAGACAACCCTCCTCATTGCCTCCTTCTCTCTGGTGTGCACCAGCAGCCATAGAGCAATGAATCCAAAACAGAATGCAACAATTATAAGGTATTCTACCCCTTTAATGAAAGTAATATTCTCTAATAATGTTTTCATCTTATCCTCCCATATATTTTATCTAATTAATCCAATTTTTATACTCCTCTCATCTGGTCTTCTACTCTTATGGTACCCGTATAACCACCTCACAAAAATTATCCCCGTGTGATAATAATTTCTTGACCTCTAATTCAGCTTTGTTCCCGAATGCATAACCCATCGCCCCTTTGAATGTCTCCCGGATCGTATGGCAAACATAGGTATCAAACGTGCTCCCTTCTGCAACGATATTGCATTTCCTGACTGTGTATACCAGATTTCTTCCATCCAGTCTCCATTCACTTTCCCTGTGAAGTCTTGAATCGATTATCTCCAGTGCCTTCTGGAAGTCCTGCAGCTCCCAGTTCTTGATATTGTTCTCTTTCTCATACTCCTGCATTAATGACTTGCCGATTCTCCTTCCCAGCAGTGTCAGTGATAAGGGTATATCCGGGATGTTCTTAAGCCCTTTAAGAAAAGCCATGAACATTATTAGATCCTGATCCACCCGGCTGTTGCTTATCTTTAGATTGCTCACTATTTCATTGATCTTTATACCCACATCAGGCCTGTGCGTCAGCACGATCATATTCGCTGTTGATTTTGCGTCATATAAATGGCCATTAGCCTCAAGGAGCGTGACAAGGCTCTTTTTTAATTTTTCTACCACATCCTTATTTCTATAATTATGGAATAATATCATGTTCTCCCTGTCGATCTCCACCCTGTCAGCGACCCTTGAGGTCTCATAGACCTCTTTTGTCAGAGAGAGCATCTCCTTTAGTGGTATCTCCTGGATTGGTTTTTTTGCAAGCGTCTCTATTGTTATTTCTCCCAGGGGTATCTTATTGGCAAGCAGATCCTCAAAGTAGTTCCTGTGAACCGTGACCATGCTGTAATTGCTTAACAGGTGTCCGTTGATGACAGCCCTCCAGAAATCAGGACGGCTCTTTATGGCTTTTATTACATCATCCATACCTCCAAAAAAGGTAATCATGCTTCTGTGCGCCTCGTTTCTAGTTGACCTGGATAGTTCAACCTTCATACAATCGCTGAAATTATTAACAGACTTTATCTCAAGCGATGCATGCTCTGGTGAATTCTTAACCAGATACTGGGATAGTATGCAGGCAACAAATTTTATTTTTTGAGCGTTTCCTTTGATCTTTACCAGTACATCAGAGGGAAGCGTATCATTATCAGATTTTAGCGCAAATTCAATATCCCACTCAAGTTCGCTGAACCTGCGCCTCAGATATTCCTCAAGCCTTCTCATCGAACCTATCAGCACAGGATCGACCAGTTCATCCAGTACACTATCCGGAACAAGTATTCCATCGATCTCTGTCAGTACCCATTTGAATAAGGAACTGTCTATTGCCGATGAATTCATGCGAGAACTGCAGTTCCCTGCCCTGTCGATTATCTCCCTGATTGCAGCGCTGAAATTACCTTTATGTTTCTCAACATACGGTTCCATCTTCTCGATGCAGTCATTATCAAGGGAAATATGTCTTGTAACTATCATATGTCCTGACTCAGAGCTCCCCTATCTCCTCCTTACCTCGTTCCTGAGTTCTTTATACAGTATCTCCTTCTCTTTCTCAAGCAGAGCTTCACGGCGAGCAAGCGCCATCATAGCTTCGCCTGGCTTTATAGAAATAACAATCCTGTTCCTTCTGTTCTTTATATATTCTCGCAGTCCATAGGCCAGGTACACAATGGCTGCTGCTGGAATAAGCAGAAGCCATACTGTCAGGAAAGCCAGAAAGGTCCTTGCTGGCAGATAGTAAGCTGCTCCTATCACAGCTCCACCCGCAACTATAACATATTTAAGCCAAGATCTCATATTTGATCACCAATTAGCCCTATCTAATGCCAACGCTAAAAGAATATTTGATAGTGATTTGGCATGAAAAGACAATTGATGACATATTATAACAAAAAAAGGCATATTATGCCAGTGAATGGCATATGATTAAGAGCAATTTTTGCCTTTACCATAAATTACAATAAACCAGAATTCGTAATTATACGTATGTACAAGTTAGATGCCAGAGGCAGGGTATGCCCGCTGCCGCTATTCTATACCAAGAAAAAGATAGATGAGTTAAAAACAGGGGAAGAGCTCGAAGTATTAACTGATGATGCTACAGCGAAAAACATGATTCCCCGGTGGAGCAGGGAACATGGGCATGAAATAGTCAAAGTCGAGGAATCAGGTAGCGATCTTAGAATGATTATAAGAAAACACTGATTAAGGAGAAAGGTTTTTCAACTGCAAGCCCATAATGTGCCGCACGTTGTAGTTTATAAACAGGCGATGGAGTTCGCCTTTAACCGCTTGATAGCTGATAACTCCTACCGATCAAAGTTAAGTTTGAAAGGAGGCAGAATATGAGAGCGGATATAATTCTGGTAGCAGGCATATTGGTTTTTATCGCAAGTTTAATCTCCTTGAGAGTTGGGCTATCAGTAGCAATAATTGAAATACTCTTGGGTGCTATTGCTGGAAATCTAGGAGTTCAACCGGATGAATGGATGCTGTATTTAGCAAGTTTTGGCGGAATTCTCCTGACTTTTCTGGCAGGGACTGAAATCGATACAAAGTTGATGAGAGAAAAATTCAAAGAGAGTTTTCTTATTGGGACCTTCTCTTTTTTACTGCCATTTGTAGTGATTTTTCTTTATACTTATTATGTAGCAGGCTGGAATCTCCTGGCATCTTTAATTGCAGGAACGGCTCTCTCAACAACATCTCTTGCTGTTGTTTATTCAGTCCTTGTGGAAACAGGGCTATCAAAAACTGAGATTGGCAAATTGATTATGGCATCTACTTTCATAACAGATATGGGAACTGCAATTGTTTTGAGCATTTTATTTGTCAAGCCAACACTTTATACAGTCATTTTTATTACCGTTTCTTTGAATGTGATTTACTTCGCAGGAAATTTTTCTCACTATGTTTTCCATAATCCACAATTGAAAAACAAAGTAATTGAGCCTGAAATAAAATATATTTTCCTGCTGCTATTTATTTTCATGTATTTTGCTAATTTAGGTGAGGGACATGCTGTCTTACCGGCATTCGTACTGGGATTATTAATGTCGAAACATTTTACCGAGACCTCTGAGACAAAAGTGGTAAGAAACAGGTTGAGAACAGTTGCTTATGCTGTTATAACTCCCATATTTTTCATTGTTGGCGGTCTGAAAGTTTCATTTCCGTTGATAGTATCTGCAATAGAGCTTTTTGCCATTCTTTTTGCACTCAAAATAGTTGCTAAGTTTCTTGGCGTTTACTTCCTTGCAAAAAAGTATATTCCCGGCGGCAGTATGTACACTACGCTCTTAATGAGCACAGGATTAACTTTTGGAACAATAGCAAGTGTATTTGGCTTTAACTCAGGTCTTATAGATCAGGTGCAATACTCGGTTCTGGTCGGGGCAGTGATAGCAAGCGCAGTAATTCCGACATTCATAGCGCAGAAATGGTTTATGCCCGTTCACTCGGAGGATCTGGTGGATTTAAATACACCCAATAAATAGGTAAAACTTGCCTCATTTTTAATCACTTTGCCGAAAAGCAAGTCGTTAAAAGCATGCAGCGACTAATGTTATTCATAGCATATGGAGGCAATATATGCCAAAAGAACGCCATGTAATGGAATTTCAGAGTTTGAGAAGGTGTGTGAGAGAATGAAGAAAAGCTTAAAGATGGCTATTGCTTCAAGCGACGGCAAGGTTATTAATCAGCATTTCGGCAAAGCAAGAAGATTTATTATAATAGAATCGGACGGCGAGGAAATCAAAGTCCTCGAAGTAAGAGATAGCCGCCCGGCCTGCGGTACTCTGGAATACGGCGGTCATGCAGATGAAGCATTGAATAATAGTGTTTCCCTCATCCATGATTGTGATGCTGTACTCTGCAGCAGGATTGGTGGGGGCGCTGCCGAAGAACTGCTCAGCAGGGGAATAGAGCCTGTTGAAGCTACCGGGTTCATTGAGGAAAGTGCCCTTGCTTATGCCAGATACAGATTGAAAGATTTGTAGATAATACGGCAATTATTGTCGTGATTGACCGGATATTGCATTAGATACTGACAAAATATGCCTGTATATCCAGAGATATATATCCTGTTCGCATTGATAGATGCGGTGAAAAATCAATGTTAAATGACTGAGGATATTAAGTAATAAAGGAATACTATGAACGAATGTGATGATTTTGTTCGGAAAACCGCAAATTACCGTATCTGGGTAGATAAGACGGGGGTGGGGTACATCCGGGTATTGAAGAGGATAAACTTTAAGACTCTTGTGTCTCTTTTTGAGGAGCTTCACAGTGAGATAAAAAAAAGAATTGCAGGAAATCCTGGAAAGATCCATATCGTTTTTTATATATCGAAATCCCTATATGACGAGATGTCTTTCAATGCTAAAGAATTCCTGGGATTCTGCCAATCCTGCATGGGTATCAAGTTTGAGCTTATTTTAATAGAGATGTAAACTTCAACATAATCTGAACGCTGATTATATTGTATACTCCGTTACTGCGAACAAAAAAGTCTTCCAATGAGAGCTTTACTAATCTTTTGTAATCCTATCAAAAATTTCAAGGTAGGCTGCGGATAAATCACCTTTGTTTTTCCTGAAAACATCCTTGTCTAGGCTCAGGAATTCTCCTCTGACATACGCCTGCTTGTCCCAGAATCTGCATCCGTCTGGCGTCCCAACCTCATCTGCGAGAAGTATTTTACCTTTGGGCGTCTTGCCAAACTCCACTTTGAAATCTGCAAGTATTATATCTTTGCGAAGGAGGCGTTTGAACATGATATCGTTGATCTTTCGTGTCATCTCGCCAATATTTATCAGTTCATCTTCTGTCATCCATTTCGAATTAATGATTTCCTCTGTGTTCACTGGTCTGTCCACCGTCTCGAATTTGGTAGTGAACTCAAGCATACCGTTTGGAATTGGGGCGCCTTCCCTTGCGTCTGTGCCTTCAGGAAGTTTTATTTCGCCCCTCTCAAAACGACGCCACAGCGAGCCTGCTACATAGTTCCTCCATATGACCTCAACAGGAAGGATATTCAGGTTTGCAACCCTAATTCTGTTGGTGCTTATTTTTTTTTTGAAATGTGTGTGTATGCTCTCTTTTTCAAGGATTTTGAACCAGTAAGTTGCAAGCTCGCAGCACACCTCTCCTTTGTGTGCATACTCTGCCTTCTTTACGCCGTCGAATGCAGTGACCCTGTCAGTGAACTCAAAGACTATATCGCCGTTATCTGCTCGGTAGATGTCCTTTGATTTTCCCTTTCCTATCAACTTCATGGATGGTCAATATGAACTTCAAGTTTAAATAATTTATCATATTTTGTAATAAAGACACTCATGGCGTCAAGATTCGCTTGGATTTTATCATAATCCGTAAAACTTATCATCCTTGAATCCATTGTTGATGGCACGAGGTGCACTATTCATAACATCACCAAAAACTAAGTATAAACATATTTAGTAACAAAACAATTTGTTATGAGGCTAATAGGTAGTGCAAACGTGAGAATGAAAGAAAGGTACAACCCGCATGAAATAGAGGAGAGATGGCAGAACAGATGGGCAGAGGCCAGGATATACGAGGCTGAGCCAGATGACAGGGAGAAGTTCTTCATCACTATCCCGTACCCATACTTAAACGGCAACCTTCATGCAGGTCATACCAGAACGTTCACAATCGGGGATGTGGTTGCGCGGTATAAACGTATGCTGGGCTACAATGTGCTGTTTCCTATGGGCTTCCATGTCACAGGAACTCCGATCGTTGGACTGGCAGAACTTATCCAGAAAAAGGACCCTGAGACAATAAGGGTCTACCACAGGCTTCACGGGGTACCGCTTGATATCCTGTATAACATTCAAACCCCTGAGCAGATTGTTGAGTATTTTAGCAAAGAAGCTGAAGCTGCCATGAAGAGTATAGGATACTCAATCGACTGGAGAAGAAGATTCACAACCACAGATCCGCATTATAAAAAGTTCATTACATGGCAGTATAACCTTCTTTACGAAAAAAGCAGGGTAGTAAAAGGCGCACATCCTGTGAGATGGTGCCCGAACGATGAGAACCCTGTTGAGGATCATGATATCCTGCGCGGTGAGGATGCCACGATAATAGAGTACACGCTGATCAAATTCAAACTGGACAGCGAGATACTGCCGTGCGCCACACTGCGCCCTGAGACCGTGTTCGGCGTTACAAACCTCTGGGTAAACCCGAAAGTACATTATGTAAGGATTGAGGTCAATGATGAGACCTGGATCGTGAGCGAAGAAGCATATGGAAAGCTCATATTCACAGATAAAAGATTAGAGCTCCTGGGAGAGATCACTGGTGAGGAATTGATAGGTAAAAGAGTTAAAAATCCCCTTACAGGCTCTCATGTATTGATATTACCCGCACATTTTGTAGATCCCGGGAACGGTAGTGGTGTCGTGATGAGCGTTCCTGCACATGCGCCCTATGATTATCTTGCGCTGCGTGATCTCAGGGGCGCTGATCTAACAGGATACGGCATAACAGAGGATGTCTCCTCTATACCGCTTATTCCTTTGATCAAGGTACCGGGGTACGGAGAATACCCTGCGGTTGATGCGGTTAATGAGCTAAAAGTGAAGGACCAGAGCGATCCAAAAGCAGAAGAGGCCACAAAACTTGTGTACAGGCGCGAATTCCACAGCGGAGTGCTGACAGAGACAACAGGAAAATATGCAGGCATGGCGGTCTCAAGGATAAAGGACATCCTGACGCATGACCTCATTAACCAGGGGATTGCCGATGTGTTCTATGATTTCAGTGAGCAGCCTGTGATCTGCAGGTGCGGTTCTGTCATCGTTGTAAAGATCGTTGAGAACCAGTGGTTCTTAAATTATTCAGATCCTGTCTGGAAAGATCAAGTCTACAAATCCCTTGGCGACATGAAGATCATACCGCCCGAACTCAGGACTGATTTTGAGAATAAGGTCGACTGGCTGAAAGATAAAGCATGCGCACGGCGAAAAGGACTCGGTACAAGGCTTCCATGGGACCCTGAGTGGATAATCGAATCACTTGGAGATTCAACAATATACATGAATTATTATATTATTGCAAAATATCTTCCCGAAATTGAACCTGAGCAATTAAAAGAAGAGTTCTTCAACTATGTACTGCTCGGGCAGGGCACACCTGAGAACACCGTGAATGGGACCGGGATAGCTCCTGCTATTATAAATGGGGTCCGCAGCGATTTTACGTACTGGTATCCTGTGGATCTTCGCTCCTCTGGTAAGGATCTTATACCCAACCATCTCCTGTTCTTCCTTTTCCACCATGTTGCAATATTCCCTCAGATATACTGGCCCCGCGCTATAGCCATCAATGGCTTTGTATCACTGGAGGGTGAGAAGATGAGCAAATCAAAAGGGCCTCTGCTCACATTAAAATCAGCCATAGCAGAGTACGGGGCTGACGTGACCCGCCTCTACATCCTGAGCGCGGCTGAGCATACACAGGATGCCGACTGGCGAGCGGCAGATGCCGAAGCCACAGGAAAACAGGTTGAGAGATTCTATAGAATGGCATATGACATAACCAGATCAGATGACACGGGCGAATTAAAATTAATTGATAAATGGATATTAAGCAGGCTTCAGTACAGGATACAGGAGACCACTGATGCACTTAATAGAATACAGACAAGAAGGGCGGTTCAGAATGCCTTCTATCTTCTTATGAACGATATGAGATGGTATGAGCGGCGGGGCGGAAGCGCTGTACGGGAGCAGATTCTGGATACCTGGGTTCGGTTAATGGCTCCATTTACACCGCATATCTGTGAAGAGATCTGGGAAGAACTGGGCAGGGATTTTATTTCTCTTGCTCAATTTCCAAGAGCAGACCCGGCTCTTATAGATAGAGGTGCTGAACTTGCAGAAGAAATAATAGGAAGTACACTTCAGGATATAGAGGAAATAATCAGGTTGATCAAGATAAAACCCAAGCGGATAATCCTGTATACTGCAGCATCATGGAAGAAGATGATCCTGAAAAAAGCCCTGTTACTGAAGAAAGAGGATGCCCTTGATATGAAAACCATTATGAGTGAAGCTATGGCTGATCCTGCTATGAGGGTGCATGCCAGAGAGATCCCAAAATTTGCACAAAAAATAATAGCCGATATCCAGGGGATGGATGCTGAATTGATGAGATCCCTGATCGAGGTTGATTTTGATGAGACCTCTGCTCTAAACGAAGCCAGGGAATTCCTGAGCCGTACCGTGGAATGTAATATAGAGATATACAGTGCAGATACTCCTGTATATGATCCACAGGGAAAGAGCCGTTTAGCATCTCCAATGAGACCTGCAATATATATTGAATAGAATATAAATAATATATCCGGACTGAAAAAGGTATTATCCAGACCTCTCGGCTATCTTGGACTGAGATAGCCTCAAACAGCCTATACATATTTATATCTGAGGAGTGAGTAAGACGAATATCTTATAAATGGTAAGTATTATGTTTATAATGATAGTAAACATTCAACATAGCACAGGTAAACGTCAACTTCTCCGCCCTGAAGGGCTGGAGCTTGCCATGATGGAAGCAACTAAGAGTTGTACTAGAGGGCATTAAAAATATGCAGACGCAGAAGAACTACAAGAACGCAGGGATGCACATCCAAGTCCCTAATAATTCAGCAGAACCATTAAATGCTGTGTCCAGTGGCAACACTGAACTAAGTTCTTCTTGCAACCTCGATGGATGCTCAACTGAACTGGAACAGGTTGCAATCAACAGAATTCCAGTAATAAGTAAGAGCGGCAACCCTCTGATGCCGTGTAAACCAGCAAAAGCAAGAAAACTGTTAGAGCAAGGAAAAGCCACAAGAATCGGGGGATTCATGGATAAAAGAATGTCGCTGCATAACTACGATCTAAACAATAAAAGATTCACACAAAACACAGCACCTAACAAGTGCTATCGGTTATTCAACCAGAGAATAATGTTTGAAGTTGAACACGACAACAGGAGCGTAAAACCAGTATATATTAATACAAGGGGTACGATTCCTCCCTGCCCTGAAGAGCTGGGTATCCTCTACCCCTTGATCCCAACGCTATGACAACAACAGAGATGCTTGAGAATATCCTGGATGACCTAAAACATATCGGAGGTATTGAAGCCTCGGCTGTGGCAAGCAGGGATGGTTTACTTATATGCTCAAATGTATCACGAAAACTCCCGGCAGAGACGTTTGCAGCAATGTCGGCTACGATGCTGGGAGCGGCAGAAACCGCAACAGCAGAGCTTGGGAAAGGTATTCCAGATAGGATTATCGTGGAATCAAAAAACGGAAAAATAATCGCAACCGGAGCGGGATCAAAGGCGCTGCTTCTGGTTATGGCCAGACCTGATGCAGGTCTTGGATTAATCCTGGTTGAGGTAGCCAAAGCATCCCGGAAGATAAAAGAGATCTTGGAGTAATTATATGAAGCAGGTTGCCACAGGGGTAAGCGGTCTTGATAATGTGCTGGACGGAGGTTTCCTCAGACCATCAGCAGTATTAATAGCAGGGACAGCGGGGACTGGAAAAACCACTTTTGTTATGCAATCTCTCTTTAACGCAGCAAAGAATGAAGAGGTTTGCATGTATATCACAGCGCTCTCTGAGCCTATAGCCATGATCAATAATTTCATGTCCAAGTTCTCCTTTTATAATATTTCATTACTGGGGAAAGGTAATGTCAGGTATGTGCCTATTGATATCAATATAATCCGCAAAGGCTCAAAAGCTGTTATAAATGAGATGGAGAGGAACATAGAGATAGTCAAGCCTGATAGGATCGTCATTGATCCTGCAAATGTGCTTGTTTTTGGACTGGATGAGGAATCCCAGCGTCAGTTCTACTATGATTTCTTTACAGCTATGAAGGGATGGAATTCCCTTGTTCTATTAACAGGCGAGTTTACTGCTGATACACTTATTAAAAGTACTCTTAGCTATCTTGTTGATGGTATTATCTATATCAGCAATGAACCTTTTTTAGATAGAAGCGTGCGCCATGTTAATATTCTCAAAATGAGGGGACAGGATTTCTGTAGTGGAAAACATTCATGTAAAATTACAAAAGACGGATTCATGATATTTCCACGATTGCCTCTGACAGCCAGGACATCTATCTTAAAAGAGCGTATATCCACTGGGGTAAAAGGATTTGACCAGATGACAGGTGGAGGCTTCATTCAAGGCTCAGCTATATTGATTTCAGGTTCAAGCGGAACTGGTAAAACAACAATCGGAACACAGTTTATTATGAACGGTCTGTCAAGAAACGAACCTGGAGTGATCGTTTCATTTGAAGAGGATGCGATGCAGATACGCGAGAATTCTAAGATGTTCGGCTGGAATCTAAAAGAATATGAGGATAAGGATCTGCTCAAAATAATATCCCCTCTTGAGTTTGATGCCAACGAGCTTGCAATCCAGCTTTGTGAGATTATTGAAAAAATAAATGCCAGGCGCCTGCTGTTTGACGGCACAGGCAAGCTTTATCGGATGATGCCGGGATATATCCAGTTCCCTGAGTATATGGCAGGTATTATCAGCAATATGAAAAATAAAAATGTTACAGCCATCTATACAAACGAGGCTTCGAACCTGACAGGAACAGCACAGATTACAGGTACAGGCGTTTCCCCTACTATGGATACTGTAATATTACTCAGATACGTGGAAATAAGAAGCGAGATGCGAAAAGCCATATCAGTACTTAAGATGAGAGGCAGCGATCATGACAAGGAGATCAGGGAAATCGTTATCAATAAAGAGGGCGTTGAGATAAAATTACCATTCAGTGAGTATTCAGGACTATTATCAGGCAGCCCGGTAAAGACGCTCTCTGAGGCTTTCGTAGAGGCTTTTAAAAAATAATAAATATGTTGGATATTATATTAATACAGAGGATCATTGAAATATATGCCTGGACTGTAGCTATTCTCATAATAGTCTTTATAACTGCAATAGCTGAATTTTATCAGAAGAAATTCGGTGTAAGAACCTTCTATTATTTCTATACTATCCCTATAATCATTCTTCTCACTGCTGCAATACATATAATCTCTTCTAATACATCTTTCTCTGGATTGATAGGATTTCTGGGCTCTTTAGCTTCTTTTACAGCAAGTTATTACCTGTATAGAATAATGGTAGGTGAAAAGTCAACTACCCCGCCCTGAAGGGCTGGAGCTTGTAACTATGTTCAATCTCAATTCCAAACTGGCTTCGATATCATCACACGCTACATCTGGCTGGTTGACACCGCGCTTGCAAAGCGTTAGACCCTCTTTCTCGAAAGAGAGTGGCAGCCTACCTGATCAAGAAGCTTCAAATGCATTTCCGCCGTTCCATTGCTGGAAAACAGGCCTGATCAGGCAATATCCCTCAGATTATCCAACTGCGATCCTGAACTTCTACCGTTATCTCCGTAAGAGTGCCATTCCACAATGGGTATCAGGGCAGTTTTCACTTAGTATAATAATGTTTCAAAAGTATTTAACGTTATTGGGAGGCGGGGTACTTAGATGAACACGGGTATAGAGTTACTTGATTCAGCATCATTTATTTTATTTGCATTAATTCTTTATATTCTAAGCATTCTCAGCAGACGATTGGGCGAAGTTATGGGGATGAAGAGGTATTACTATCTTTATTATGCAGGTATCTCTTTTGTGTTATTAGGTTCTATTGTAAGGACATTATCACTGGCAGAGTTTGAATATTCGCATCTTCTGGGGTATGCGCTATTTGCAGCAGGACTAACTCTCGGCCTTATTGCAACAATTAAATACTGGGGATGGTTAATCAAAGAATATCAAATGGTAAGTCTGAGGTTCAAGAGATGAAGGATTTAGTTACATCAAAAGAGCTGAGAATGGTATATGAAGTCCATATCAACGAATATTAATGAAGAGATATTGAATAATATCAATCTTGCGATCCATGTAGTGGATAGAGATATGAAAATACTTGCTGTTAATAAGGAATTCCTTAATCTTAACAGAGGAAGGCTCAAAGAGGAGGATATACTGAACAGAGATCTTTTTGAAATATTTCCGCACCTCAGGGAGAAAAATATCGATAAAGAATACGAGTATATCATCAACACAGGAGAGACCATCCAGAGTGAGGATAAAACCGAGTACAATGGCGACATAATCTACACCAGTATATCCAGGATTCCAATCAAGGATAAGAACGGGAACGTTGAGAAGATCATTACCGTAATGAAAGACGTGTCAGACAAGAGGAGGCTTGAAGAAGAACTTAAAGATTCCTATGAGGAACTGGGGTTAACATATTCAAAGCTCAAAGAGCTTTATAAGATAAAAGATAGTTTCCTCTCAAATATGTCGCATGAACTCAGTACACCGCTTACATCCATTATAGGATTCACTGAGCTTTTGCTTGAGGATGATATAACCTCAGAGCAGAAACATAAACTTGAGATAATCCTGAGAAACTCAAAACGCTTATCGAGGTTAATAAGAGGACTGCTCGATACATCGCTCATCGAATCCAGTAATCTTCAACTGTATATGCAGACATTATCGATCTATGACCTGATAACCCATGTTCCAGAGGATATAAAAAAAATAGCATTAATCAAGAACATACCCATAGATATCGATATCCCTCAGCAGATTACGGTTGAGGGTGATAGGGACAGATTGATACAGGTATTTTCAAGTATAGTGGACAACGCAATCAAATATACAATAAAAGGAAGAATAAAGATAACAGCAGAAGAAGAGGATAAATGGATACATATAAGGATCGATGATACAGGTATCGGTATCCCTCGGGATAAGCTTGAGGTGATCTTTGATCGGTTCTATCAGCTTGATTCAACATCAACATATGCACCAAACTATGGAGGAACAGGATTGGGTCTTTGGATCTCAAAAAACATAGTAGAAGCCCACTTGGGTAAAATCTGGGCGGAAAGTAAAAATATAGGAAGCACCTTTCATATTTTATTACCAAAAAGGGGATACAATGTATAATGATACACCTGCCAAAAAAGTGCTTATAGTGGATGATGAGCCTGACACGCTTGAGCTTGTTAAATTAGTCCTTGAGAGCGGAGGTTTTAAAGCATTACTGGCTACGAGTGGAACGGAAGCACTGGTTCTGATCGGAGCTTCAAAGCCCGATCTTGTGCTTCTTGATATCATGATGCCTGATATGGATGGATGGGAGATCTTCAGGAAAATCAAAGAGAAATATTCAGATATCCCTGTTGCTATTCTAACCGCGAAAGCACAGAACATAGATAAACTGCTTGGGTTGCATGTATTAAAGGCTGATGACTACATAACAAAACCTTTTGGTAAGAACGAATTAATAGACAGAGTGAGAAAATTGACAGGTATAACAGAGTTTAAAACGATCGAAAATCAAAACACAAATTAGAGATGGAGAAACGATGCAGGAGTCAAAGTATACAATCCAGTTCTATACTGAAGAACGATGGCAGAACTGGATAAATAAAGTAAAAGAGAGCGGATTTAAGCTTGATGATCAGGACAAAGGGGCAATTTTTGTATATATGGAAGATGATGTGGTTCTGGCATGCCTGAAGATAATAGCAAAATATGATAAGAAACTGCTCTCCAGGGAAGATGCACTGAAATACCTCAACGAAGTAAAGGAAATAGTCCTCAAAAAAGTTGAGCCCATAAACGAGGATATTGACATGATGATCGAATCCGTGCAGTTATCATTGATTGGTGTTTTTGCATCATGCGAATGCTATATAGAAGGGGCATTTGAGAAAAAGAAATCCCTTGATAAACTGATAAAGAGCGCTGTGAAGGCAGAAGAGGAGGATAATATGGGGGCTGCACTTGGTTATATAGCAGAGATCGGTGCAAATATCCTTGCTGGGGGGAAGATCAGTGAAAAAGCTCTTGATGATGTCCCTGAAGGGCTTGTAGCTGAGTGGCTTGATGGTATTGATTCGATCAGTGCTGCCATGATCGGTGACACAAGCTACCGTGAGGATGAACCTGATGAAGGCGATTAGAGAATAAATTAAATAATTAAAAAATAATGCTTATCCACGGTATCCTGGGTCTTGGGAACAGGGAGAATATATATTTTGTTGAGGATAGCTATGCATCCTTAAAGAATAATACGCTATCATTACACTATTTAGAGAATATAAGCAAAGACCCGCCCGATGAGATCGACGGGATCGAGGATGAGAATGGGGATGTAATCGGGCTTGTTATTTACAATCATGAGACAGAGGATACACCTGGATTCTGGTCTATCTTTACAGGTATCGTGTCATCAAAACCCGCACCAAATGAGAGCAGCAGGAGGTTCTCTAACATTGCAGGGAACCTGAGATTGAACAGGTTATACAGAACTACTTATAAAGAGTTTGATCGCGCAGTGATTGAGTATTATTCTCTGGCGCTGGTAAACAGGCAATTATGCGAGAACTGCCATATATCAAAAGAGCCATACGAGATGATCTATATCGAGAGTAGAAGATCCAGGCTGAAGGAACTGCTGGATAGATATAAGCTCGGGGGAGATATACTTGAGATATGCTGCGGAAACGGCATGTCCACCCTGCCGCTTCATGAGATGGGATACGCCCCAGTGGCGATCGACTTTGATAAGTGCCAGGTATGCCAGGGGCTTGAGCACAGTGTGCTTGAGCCTGAGAGGACGATTGTTCTTGATGCCACCAGCCTCTCTCAGTTCTTCCATGAGAATACATTCGATACGGTAGCCGGGTTTATGCTCGGTACGATCTATCCCTTTAACAGAGGCATATGGGAGAGAATGATGAGCGAAGCAGTAAAAGTATTAAAACCAGGCGGGATGATAATATTAACAGTGAATAAAAGAGAAGAGATCGAGATACTTAAGTGCGCCCTTGAAAAAAACATGATAACAGGGAGTATAATAGATAATACAGATGGAAAAGGCATATACGACCAGTGGGTATATGTGGGGAGTAAGCAGCCTAATTATAATAGTATTTTGCATAAGCATCTTCAAGTTGTATCTAAGACTTTCGACGAAATACTATAGTTGATATTACCATGCCACGAGACCGCAGAGATTATTATTACAGGAAGGCAAAAGAGAAAGGGTACCGCTCCCGTGCCGCTTTTAAGCTTAAGCAGATTAATGAGAGGTTTAACATTATTAAAAAAGGAGATACTGTTGTTGATCTTGGCGCAGCACCTGGTGGATGGCTGCAGGTAGCTCATGAACTCTCTGGCGGCAAGGTGGTTGGTGTGGATATACTGCCGATAGAGGAAATAGAGGGCGTGGAGACGATAAAAGGCGATATCCGGCTTGACAGTACCGTAGAGAAAATCAAAGATAAGATAAAAGAAGGCGCCGATGTGGTCATCTGCGATGCTGCGCCCAGTCTCTCAGGGAACTGGAGTTATGACCATGCCCGCTCTATAGATCTTGCCGAATCCGCCCTTGAGTGCGCAAGGAAGCTCCTGAAACCAGATGGAAGATTTGTGGTAAAGGTTTTCCAGGGAGATATGTTCCCTGATTTCCTGAACAAAGCGCGTGATCATTTCGTAAAAGTCCAGGCCTTTTCTCCACAGGCTACTCGAAAGCAAAGTGCTGAGATCTATGTTATAGGAAAGCGATTGTTGCCCTTTTAATTCATATGCAAATGTTTATTTAGTATAGGATTGAAGAATCCATTAACATGGATCTACAAGGGATTGAAAAGATTTTAAAAAAAGAGCCTGATGAAGCTGCTGAAGAGCTATTGAAGGAAGTAGAGAAGGCTTACGGCGAAATACCGTATATCCTTGACTTTATGAAACAATCGCCTGAATTACTTGTTACCAAGATTATATATGATAATGCCATATTTCGGGAATTTAAAAGGTTAGACATCAAAACCATAGAGTTGATATCAATAGGGGTATCTGCCGCACTGAGATGTGAGCACTGCCTGAAGATGCATATCCGTGTTGCCCGGCGGCTGGGCGTAACGAAGGAAGAGATCTTTGATGCCATACTGATTGCAGGCTCTCTGTCCAATGCCGCAGTCCTTGCTGAAGGTACCAGGGCTATAGATTCTGAGAAGCTTAAAGATGAGTGCGAGGTATGCGGGATTCCTGAGGAGAGAGGAGAAGGGTGAAACTATAAAATCAACATTAGCCTTATGGCGCTGGGGTTGCGACCCCAGACCCCTGGGGATGCGCCGCCGAAGGCGGGGTTTAACATGAAATCACCGGTTGCTTATCTTAAATCATATAAATATATCGTCAGGTTGGCCTTGTTCCAAGTATATTTATCATCTGTATGAATTCAGTGAAGGCCTCCACTTCTTTAGCCAGAACCTCATCCCTGGTCATCGAAATACTCATCTCTCCATCAACAGTCAGCATATCAGGCCCTCTGCGAACCAGCCTGTCTATCCCATCGCCTGACAGTATCTTCTTGACCTCGGGATCATGAACAAATGATCTGCCCGGAAAGAATACCGTCTCTTTTACCTGGCTCAGGTCCAGTGCCTTTATATCCTCAATAGTGATCAGGCAGCCTATATCCTTTTTTACAGACACGATGTTCACCAGACCCCCGAGTCTATCAAAGATCTCTCTCAGGGGCGAAGATGCAGCCTCACCCGTGATTATCGTAGCTTCTTTTGTGATCTCAGGCAGTTTTGAGAGCGCCTCGCTTTCGTTTCGAATTGCAAACGGTGAGCCTGTCTCCGGGTCATATAACGGCGTACCAGAAACACGAAATTCGAAGCTCTCGTTTATATTATCAACTATGGCTTTGAATTCACAGAGCGTATGAGGTACAACGCCTTCAATTATAGGTGCATTCCCGAGGATCAGACCCTGATCAAATGCATTAGCAAAACGCATCAGTATCAATCCTCTTATACCCATCTCTTCAAGATCTGAGCATGTTTTTAAAAGTACATCGCCATCATTTATACCGGGAATAAGCACGGCGGCAGCATACACATCGCACTCTCCTGCCAGGGTGCGAAGCGCTTCTAATGAATCCTGCGGTGTCTTATCATTCATGTACCTTTGCCGCAGTTCCGGATCTGTAGCAAAAACTGTGAATGTTACCTCGCTCACACCGTGGTTAATGAAAAACAGTGCATCCTCCCTATTCAGACCTTTCCCGCTTGTATAGCCTATATGTATCGGCCTTTTGTACCCGGAGAGGAATTTCACAAGGGATCTAAGCTCAGGATAGCAGCTCACATCACCCCCTCCGCTTATATTGAACTTTGATACGTTCTTGTTAAAAATAAGCGCCTGGTTTATCTCCTGTGCTACAACAGAGACTGGCTTAAAACCAGAATAGCCCTCCCTGACATTCTTCGTGCAGTAACTACAGCCCCTTTGAAACGGAAGACAGTACTTGCACCCAAAAGCAGGGACTTCTTTTTCTTTTACCCCTCTAAAATAACAGTACCTGCAAAAACCACGGCAATCAAGCCCTGGTCTTCCTCCTATATCTGCGAGTATTTCCATGCCTGTACGAAACGTGGGAGAGTTTAATAAATCTATGGATTATCGGTTTATGACCTCGTGTATGGTGTGCAGCAATCTCTGTGCAGTGTAAGGCTTTGGCAAAAAGGCATGTACATAGTCTGCTATGTCTTCAAGCTCACTCTTATCAGTTGATCCGCTGACTGCGATGATCTTAACAGCAGGATTAACCTTATGCAATATCCGGATGCATTCCGGGCCTTCCATAACAGGCATCGCCATATCCATAAGAACAACCATGATATCTTCTCTGTTCTGTGCATACAGTGTTGAGGCCTCTGCCCCGTCACTGGCTGTTAGCACTCTGTACCCGTTTGTCTTCAGTGTAGCACTGGTAATCTCACGGATCGGGGTCTCATCGTCAACAATGAGGATCGATTCTCCACGACCTTCAGGAAGCTCAAAATGTCCTTCTGATTTTTGCATTTCTGTTATTGCAATAGAGGATAGATGGACTTCACCTTCAGGTCCACGTGCAAATGATCTAATCTGTTTTACCAGATCTGCTCCTCTGTTGGCGTTTCTCTCAAGTATACCAAGCAGTCTCTGGCTCTCTTCATCTTTGAACTTCTCTTTTAATATTTGCACAGATAGGATTATTGGCGTCAGTATATTGTTGAGTTCATGTGCTGTTCCTCCAGTGCCTGCACTCTTCATTATCTTCTCCAGAACCTTCCTGTGCTCTGTGATGTTGCGGCAAATGTTCAGGATGCCGATAACTTCTCCATGGTGAAGCTGCGGTGTTATTGAGAATTCCATAGTTACATATTCACCTGATCTTGAGAGAATGCGCGATTCAAAGCCTGGAGGTAGTTCTCCATTCAGGACGCACTGATACATCTCCATCAAAAAGGGCAGATCATCAGGATGGATGAGAGGCTCACAGTTCTTGCCAATCCACTGCGTGCGCGGCCAATCAGTAATCATCTCAAACGCCGGGTTCAGGAACGTAACAATATTATCAGGCGAGATTGTAAAAATAGCATCCCGTGCGCTCTCAACAATACTTCGATAGCATGTCTCTAATTCAGCAGCCCTCAGATGCGGCTCTGCTAATCTATCTATCTGTTGCTCTTCAGCCGTATCTTCGTTTTTCATTCTATCCACCTCTTTTAATAGCAGTTTGCATAATTATAATCCCTGCCAGAGGCAGGTTCGGACTTGAATCCCTCTTTATACTGCTCAAAACATCGCCTGTTCCATACTAACAGGCAATGATTGTGCTCGACCTATTACTCTGTGTTAAGATTTGCAGATATATCAAGTTTTCCATACATAAGCAAAATTGCCTGAATTTAGCAATATTAAGAGTTTCTAACCATATATGTAAAGTTATTATTATAATAATGAAAAATATAGAGGAAAAAGGGACGTAACATAGATGAACACAGATAATAAAAATATTCTCAACCTGTCCGTCTGCTCTGATTTGCGAAAAAATATACTCATAAGCCTGATTGATGGAAAAAAATCTACAGGCAATCTGAGAGCTAATCTAAAAACAAGCTCTTCAACAATCATACATGCATTAAGAGAGCTTGAGAGTAACCACCTTCTTTTTCAGGATAGATTTAGAAACTATATGCTTACAAATACTGGCAGGATTATAACCCTGAAACTAATAGATTTTAACAATGCGGCAGAAGCTTTGAAAAAGCACGAAAGATTCTGGCTCGGGCACGACCTGAGCGGGATTCCAGAGCATCTTATGGAAAAGATCGGGTGGTTGAAGGATTCAAATGTGGTACAGATAGATCCACTGGATATTATTAAAATGCGTGATGTTTATACCGGTTATATAAAAACAGCAAAGTGGATCAAAAGAGTCTCTCCTGTATATTCCCCGGACTATACTGTTATATTCAGGATGTCGGCTGAGAAGAATATTGGTATCTGCCTTGTATTAAATAGGGATATGTTTAATAAACTGGAAAATATTATAGGCCTGGAAGATATTAAAAATGCAATCTCTAACCACCGCCTGGAGATATTGATCACCGAGGAAAAATTAAAAGTTGCCCTTACAGTAGCCGATAATCATCTTTCACTCGGGTTATTTACAATCAACGGGGTATACGATACCGCGTATGACCTGATCGGCACTGATGATATGGCAATTCGCTGGGGCCATGAGTTATTTGAGTACTACAGAGGAAAGGCAAAGAGATACGAGATTACATCACCTGATTAAACCCTGGAGCGCCGCAGGACAGTACGAATTCTAGCCTTGAGTTCACTTAGGTTAAATGGCTTTGTGATATAGTCATCTGCTCCTCTCTCCAGACCTTCTATTTTATTGCTTATATCATCCTTCCCTGTCAGCATAATAATCGGGATCAATTCGGTCAGTGGATCTTCTCTCAGCCTGTTACATACCTCATAGCCATCCATATCTGGGAGTATTATATCTAATATGATCAGATCCGGGATCTCACCGTGCGCTTTTTCTATCGCCCCGCAGCCAGCATAAGCTTCGATTACGCTGTAGTTATCTGCTTCAAGGGACATCTTAAGCGGGGTAACTACGTCTTTATCATCATCAACAATCAATATTTTGACCCGCGTATCTGATAAACTCTTTATCCTGTCGATTACCTCGTCTATGCTCAAATCGAGTTGCAATGCAATCTCAGTATCAGTGATATCTGGCCTCTGTTCAATAAGCTCAAGTATCTGATTATCAATTAAATCTTGATTTACCTCATCTAAACCTTGCCTTGCCACATTTCCAGTTTAAACTAACTTCTACTTAGCATTTACGATTGATCTGCGCCGGGGATTAAAGTTATCTATCTATATATAATATAGTTATTTTTTAGTAAAACTAGCATAAAAAAAGAAAAGGTTATACATAATTAAGAAGAATAATAATATTACAATGATATGAATAGTAAGAAAATGAGTAATCTTGAAAAAATATTTGGAAGAAGTGCCCAGACACTTGTACTTGAGAATCTCATAAAGAAAAGAGGTGATTTCACCTATCTATCAGGGATTGCTAAGGAGACAGGGCTTTCTCACTCAAGCGTAGCAAGAGTAATAGAGCCACTTGTTGAAAGTGATCTTGTTATTGAAAAGAGAATGGGCAAACAGATCAGGACATTTACCATAAACGAAAAAAACCCTGTGGCGAAGCTAATTATAGAATTTTATAACGATCTGAGTGCACTGCAGGATGAGAAGTAGCCTAACATTATATGATGAAGCAGGAAGCTTCAGCCCGAAAAGCACGAGTAGTTCACATGTTTACCTTAATCGAGCCTATCGATTTCCTGCGCCCTCTAAATTTTCTAACCATTGTTCTATAACCTTAAACTCTATTTTATTTTTTATCAAGTTTTTCTAATTATAGAAAGGTTTAAGTATTAATAATTATAGTAATAAAACTTGTCTAAAAATAGACAGGTTTTTCTACACAAGGTAGAAAATGTATAGTAAAGAGAAAGGCGGTGAGTGTATGACATATTCCATAGGAGACATTGTAAGATTTAAAGTTGGATCGGATGATATACAGGAAGGGGAAGTCCAAATTGTCGAGAAGAGGCATGATGAAGATATATTATATATAAACAGTTTCAGTGGTTGGGCATACAAGGTCAATGAGGAAAGGGTTGTATCATTGATCTCTGAAAATTAATAAAATCCTATTTAACCAAAGGAGTGGGACATTATCGGGGAGAAATAGCAATAGCCGTTTCTCCCCAATCCTAAATAATATAATTAATTTTTCATATAACTAGTTTTTTTTACCATATATATCGATCCTTGCTCTCTTGTTATCTCATAGAATCCGAATCGTTTATAGATATTAATGGCTCTATGATTATTTACTTGAACCAATAGACTTAGATATTGTTTGTTACGTTTCAAGGCAAAACTCTCTAACCATTTCAAAATCTGCGTTCCTATCCCTTTACCTTGATATTCTTTTTTCAACTGCATTGAATTGATGAAGATATCATTTTTCTCTTCTCTCTCATCGAACCAGAGATATCCCATAAACTTATTGTCATCGTAAATAGTTTTAACAACCCCGGCTGATAGCAATTTGTTCAGGTATTTCTTTTCAAAATTTTTATCCCATCTTAACCCCAGTGCAATTTTAATTATAGGTGCCATATTCTCTTTCGTGACCTGCATAATCTCCATAATATCTTTTTTGTTTAGATTATTTAACTTAAATTGAGGGGATACAGTGTTTATAATTCTTCACCATCCTTTATTTGCCTCCCAGTAGGTATCATTCTGTACGAAGTTTGTCTTGAAGACAACCAACCTGAACTCATGCCGGGTATCATTAATAACCCCGTGAACATCCCCGGGCTCGCAAACAACAGCATCCCCGGGTTTAGCTCTAATCCTTTCATTATCAAAGAGCAAGACTCCATTTCCACTCCGTAACATTAATTCGCTTCATCTCTAATCATACATAATAGTCCCACCAGAAAGCCTGACTACCTGCCATCCCTCAGTCAGCCTCCTGTGCTCCTCTGTATATAAGGATAGTACAGCTCCCCAGCCGTTATCCCGGCTAACAGAAAAACTTAACCCAGTGCCGTCATCCTCTGAATACACCCATATGTCTACCGTCTGACTGCCTTTGATATCCCCATAGTGTGTAGAATCACTCGTGCTGATTGTGAATCCATTCATGAACTTTTCAGTAGCCTCCTGGGTTTTCTCTGGTATTCCATGCGTCTGTCTCATATTTATCCCGATCACTCCTGATCCACTTATCTTAAGGGCTTTTCCATAATCAGTATCTATTATTGCAGTGGTTGCATTGCCTGTAATTGCGGGTTTTTCAAACATCTCCAGTACCTCTCCATTCTCATCTAGCAAAACAGGAACATAAAGTATGGTTTTTTCATTACCAGCCTCTATGTGAACTGATTCAGATGTGCTTGCATAATGTGCAATGCTTACTAATATTATTGAGGGATAGAACAGTACGAGAACTGTCAGAGCTATCCCTGTGTTCCTGGCGATCTTTAAAAACCTGGGTATCTCCCTTCTGGTATATGCGGTTCCCCGGGCAAAATACATTCCTGTGGCTATCGAGGCTCCTGCGATCCCTATTGCAAGTAAGAAGAAAAAAAGAGCTATAAAAGGTATAAGTAAACTGCCTCTCATTCCGCTGTTATTAAGAAGATATATTATGTTTTCACCAAGAACATACACCCCGTAGCCTATCGCGCCGCCAGAAGCCCCGGATACTGATAGGGTAACCATGTTTTTGATCCCGGGTAGACCAAAGATAAGACCTGCAATGGCAACAATGACAGGATAGGACACTACTGAATCAAGATAAAATGATGCCACAATGCCACAAAAAGGCCCTGCAATAACGCCCATTTTAGCTAACCTTGATGAACTTCTCTGCCCGCCAAAGATGTATCCAACATAGGCACCATAGATCACAAAAACCACTATCAGACCAGGGATGATACCAGCACTCAAACCAAATATTAGCAATATCAGCATCAGCAGACCGATGCCCGTAAATAACCCCAGTGCGCCGTGTATTCCATAGATTAACATGCTCTTAAGATCAATTCCACTGCTCTGCGTATTTACCACCTTACCGTTTATACCCTGTACTTAACCTGCGGATGGTCTTGATAAAAAATACTTTACCACGATATGATTTTATCATACTCAAACAGCATCTCTACTATCCTGTCATACCCGATACGTTCATGTCCGGTAACTCCCCTTGCCTCTGCATCACCAGCGCAGGCATAAACCCCCGCTCCAGGAGCCGCATAAACTGCATCGTGCAGTAGAAGTATCGATACTTCATGCTCTTTGCTCTGGGCTTTTGCGATCTCTATCGGGGTTATGTCGTCTGGATTCCTGATAATATGCAGTATCTTCATAGTAGCTCCAATCAAAATGGTATCACAATATCTGAATCTGTTATTGTTCTCACGATCTCTTCACGCTCTGCCGCCCTTATATTTGTAATAAGGCTCTTTATTCCTCTTTTTTCCATGGATGGTTTGTCTGCCATAAGAGGACATTCCAGCAATGAGAGCGCCTCAAATTCCTTATTTAGCGGCTGTAAATTAATCAACTCAGGCCTGGCGGGGGTTGCGGTATAAATGCCGTCATCCATAAAAATAACAGTAACCTTATCCTCCCTCAGCGTGAGCCCCACACTCATCCTCAGCGCTTCGGCATTTCTTCTTGTATTTAACGGAAGGTGTCTTACGATCACAGTAATTTTTTTCATGATCTACCCGAAAGATATGAACCTGTCAACCTCGTTTACTATACATGCATTGTCGTACTGGCTTCCGAACAGTATGCCCTCGATCTTACTGATGTTGCGCTGGGTGGCATTAAGCGCACAGAGGGTAATGTTAACGCCCCTGTCCACCAGTTCTGAGAACTCTTTCTTATGAATGTTATATACGCCGTCGTACATCAGGAAAATGGAGACTTCATGCCCCTTTTCCCGCGCAGCCCTGCTTATGGCAATAACTGTACTTGTATTCTCATTCTCAGGGCCTGTTGTCAGCAGTATTCCAAGCTTCATGCTCTACGCCTTAAGTATCCTTACCTTCCACAGGTGATCGCCGTTCTGTTCTATTTCCAGTATCTTATGCCCCTCATTCTTCAGGCTGCGCGGTACGTTCTCCACGGCAGGAGCATGGTCAAGTATTACATTCAGTTCTTCTCCGCTCTCAAGTTCTTCAAGCTTGAGCTTGGTCTTTACAAAGGTGTATGGGCACACCTCGCCTCTTAAATCCAGTTCAACTATCATTTTTTCACCATATCCTGCATGACTCCCCGTATATCTCTTCCTGTATCGAGGTGATCTTTGGCTCGGTGCCGCATACAGGGCAGTTCTTATTCCACCGGATCTTAATCTCATCAAAAGCCATATTGAGGGCATCATAGTATATAAGCCGCCCGATCAACAGCTCCCCGATCCCGAGCAGGTATTTCACAACCTCTGTTGCCTGGATAACCCCTATTATGCCTGGAAGTACGCCAAGTACCCCTGCCTCCTGGCAGCTTGGTACCATTCCAGGCGGTGGCGCATGTTCAAACAGGCATCTGTAGCACGGTCCTTTGTGCGGTATTATCGTGGTTACCTGCCCTTCGAACCGATATATGCTGCCGTGGGATAGAGGCGTGTCTGTGAGCACACATGCATCGTTCACAAGGTATCGTGTTGCAAAGTTATCAGAGCCATCTACCACTATATCGTATTCCTTGAAAATATCAACCACGTTGTTAGCATTCAGTCTTTCGACGTATGTTCTTACTTCGATATCAGGATTGAGATTATTGATAAATTGTCTTGCAGATTCGACCTTGTGTATTCCTACGTTTCCCCCGTGTATGACCTGCCTCTGAAGATTGCTCAGATCAACAGTATCGTCATCGATAATCCCGAGTGTCCCCACTCCCGCAGCAGCGAGGTACTCTATTATGGGTGCGCCAAGTCCTCCTGCACCTATGCATAACACCCTTGAGGATAGAAGTTTTTTCTGGCCCTTTCCACCTACTTCGGGCAGGATGATATGACGTGAATATCTCTTTATCTGTTCTTCACTGAATCCGCCTAACATTTTATCACCATATTATTACTGCTAGTATTATTTATAGCCCTAAAGTATTACTACCATAAATAATTTGTGCTCATTGGTTTATTGTACCTGGAAAGGAACTGGTGTTATACTGAGCAGCCCCAGTGCAAAGGTAATTATCCCTAAAGCCATCCTTCTCCTGTCAAGTGGGTCTTCATCATTAAGAGGTCTGGGATGGCCAGAGGCAGCAAAAAATGAGAGTATGAGTCCCCAGAATATCCATATAGAGCCGTTTATGTTCAGGATAAACATCATGTAGGCTCCAAGGAAGAGCAGTACAAACGGCAGAGCCAGTGATACATAGGATGACCTGTTACCCACCATTGCACGAAGAACATGCCCCCCATCCAGTTGTCCTGCAGGGATGAGATTTAGCGCTGTCACAAGCATCCCTACCCACCCGGCAAATGCAATAGGGTGCATTACCGAGGCTTCTGCAACCGTGATAATGCGTGTTATAAACTCAAACAGGGGTGGAAGACCCAGATAAATCTGAAAACCATCTGAGGTTTGAGTGATCGGAGGTTGAAGAAGACCAATAATGGTAACAATAATTGATACAAAAAGGCCGATCAGGGGACCTGATACACCCACATCGAAGAGGGCTTTGCGATCGGGTATAGGCCCTCGGTGCTTGATTACAGCCCCCATCGTCCCTATCAGGCTCGGAAACGGGATAAAATAGGGTAGTGATGTACGCATACCATGTTTTTTTGCGACTATGTAATGTCCTGCCTCATGAGATCCCAGTACAGCCATGATCGCGATAGTGAAAGGAATGCCTCTTAGAGCATCATATGGGTTACTTATCGGATCGGCACCGAACAGGAATGAGCCCATCACCATTGTAGTGATAAAAGTAGCAATGGCCAGCACTACATTTATCCATCGCCGCTCTGCGGGAAGCTTGAGAGGGGAGGCTATCAGTATATGCTCCCCAAGCTCATATTTAATAGCAAACTGATATCCTTTTTCGGCAAATGCAGTCCATAATTTTTGATAGGCTCTGCTTACTTCTATAGAGCCAGACATATCTTCTTCTATAACGCTAATATTTTCTTTCGGGACTCCAAAGAAATAGATACTGCTGTCCTGCTGCTGTATCCCATAGACAGAAAAATACGGGCTGATTTTTTCAACGAGTTCCTGAATCACTGGATCCAAATTCTTATTTGAGAGATTATGCATTTTGCATTAATATTCTATTTTCCGACTAATGAATGTAACCATACCAGTGGAATCAACTCTAGAAAAAATAAATACTTATATCCCTCTTTCAACAATCCATACTCTGTGATTTCATGAAACAAATCGAAACATCAGAAGGCATCAATGGAATGCTCACAGCATTCAGAAAGCTTATGCGCAACAGGAAGAAAATTACCTTCATCGGATGCCCCGGCTGGTGCAACCCGTTCGCAGAGCTTCTTGGCTTTGTTTTACGCGACGCAGGCAAAGAGATGGTATTTATACCGAACCTGGAGAAAGATATGGCGGTACAGGTAGAATTCACAGACTATGGAATGCAACTCGGTAAAAAAGCCGATCCCTCCTCGGATACAGTCGTGCTTCTTGGAGGTCTTGCAATGCCAAAGATGGGAATAGATATCGATGGCTTAAAGAAACTGATAGACGATATTACAGAAGGATATCCTGCCAGGCAGATCCTTGGGGTCTGCATCGGAGGAGTTTTCCAGAAAGCATGCTGGGATGAACTGATAGATTTTGATTATATTATGGATGCCGATATGGAAGTTACAACATACGGCTTCAAATGACTATGTATAGAATCTCAACCCTTTTTATAAAAACGAGCCTGATATACCTTGCCATAAGCACAGTTCTGGGGATATTGATTATTGTCGGACCTGGATACAGTTTTATGCATTCACATTTTACTCTGATAGGCTGGGTATCATTTTTTATTTTTGGCGTGAGTTATGAGATTGTTCCACGCTTTACAGGTAAGCACCTCTTCAGCGAAAAACTTGCATATGTACATCTGTGGTCTGCCAATATTGGTTTAATCGGATTGTCTATTTCATATCCATTCATGAGAATGGCCATGCTAAGAGGGTTGGATTATTATACTGCTCAGATCACAGTAATAGTATTCGGATTGCTCGAAGCAATCTCAATATTCATATTTATCTTTAATATATGGAAAAGCATGAGAGAGTAGCATAAGTGATAAAAATGGAATGGGAATCCAGTGCATCTAAAGAACTTGAGAAAATACCAGAAAACGTCCGTAAAATGGCGAAAATGGGTATTGAGACATCTGTAGAGAAAAAAGGTAAAAATACAGTGACCATAGAGGATGTGAAGGAAGCGGCAGAACGTGCTGGCGCTTTAATGGGAAAAGATGAAAAGACCACGAAGATCGCTGTTGTCAGGTGTGATATCGTAAGTGAGACATGCCCTGGAGTGGCATGCTTTAAGGCGTTCAATAAAAGAAAGATACGTTTCAGTGAATACGGCCCTGATGCCGAGATCATAGGTTTCTTCACATGCGGCGGATGCCCTGGCAGGCGGGTATACAGGCTTGTGGACAGCCTTCTCAGACACGGCGTGGATGTGATCCATCTGAGCTCATGTATGCTCATGGAATCGAGTTATCCTAAATGTCCTCATCTGGATGGGATAAGACAGATGATCCTTAAAAAAGGTGTGAGGATTGTGGAAGGAACGCACCATTAAGCCGTTACCCCATAATCTGCTCATCGCTTGCAATCCTTCCATCGCGCATGGTAATTATCCGCCCTGTCTGCTGTGATACGGCTGTGTCGTGCGTCACGACGAGTATGGTCTGTCCTCTTTCACTGAGTTCTTTCAGGATCCCAACGATCATATCCCGTGTCTTTGTATCCACTTCTCCGGTTGGTTCATCTGCAAGGATTATCGCAGGATGGTTTGCTAATGCTCTGGCTATGGCCACACGCTGCTGCTCTCCTCCTGATAGCTCTGATGGCCTGTGGTTTACTCTCTCAGCAAGTCCCATCTGGGCGAGCAGTTCTATTGCTCTTTCTCTTCGTATATCCTTCGGGACTCTGGCAAAGCGCATGGCAATATCAATGTTCTCCAGCGCAGAAAGTGTGGGTATAAGGTTGAAATGCTGGAACACAAACCCTATCTTTTCGCGGCGCAGCCTTGGGGCATCGCTCTCCTTTGCTTCTGTCACTTCAGTATCATCGATAAAGACACTGCCGCCTGTGGGTTTATCAAGAAGTCCTATCATGGAGAGCAGGGTGGACTTTCCACTCCCTGAAGGTCCAACTATGCTTAAGAGCTCGCCTTTTCTCACATCAAAACTCACATCGGTTAGCGCATGTACCGGGATTTTACCCTGCATATACGTTTTTGAGAGATCTCTGACACGGAGTACAGGCTCACTCATAGCGCAAAGCCTCCATCGGGCTCATTTTCGCTGCCCGGTACGCCGGGTAGGTACCTGATAGTATCCCGAGAAGAATAGCGAAAACAATAGCGATCACAAGAAGTCTTGGTGTAATTGTAAAAAGAACAGTGCCACGGGATGCAAGATAATCATTCAAATAATATACAAAGGCTCCGCCCCCGATGATGCCGATGATGCCTCCAAGTATTCCCATCAGTGCGGCCTCTCCGACTGTTATGAAGAGTATATCCTTTGTCTCTGCCCCAAGTGCCTTCATAAGCCCGAACTCCTTTGTCCTCTCTGAGACCGACATCAGCATTGTGTTCATAACGCTAAGTCCCCCGATTATAGCCGCAAGCACAGCCGCACTTATGGTAATCAGGCTGAAGATGATAAGGGATTGCTCTATCTGTCTTCTTAGTTCTTCTGGTGAAAAGGTTATAACCCTCTCAACATTCAGCTCTATCCTTTTTGCAAGGTCCTCAGTGTCTGTGCTTGAGTCCGGAACAGCAAATATGAATGAGACAGTACCTGTCCGACCGTAGAATCTCTGAGCCGTGCTGAGGGGTATCAGCACACTATTATCAAAAAAAGAACCAGTGTACTCCATAACACCCACAACAGTAAAATTCCTGGCACGGGTTACGGATGCGGTACGCTGTACCCGTTTACTTTTTATCTCAAGCTCATCTCCTGCATTAAGATTGAACTCGCGGGCAACGCTGCTGCCAATGACAGCCCTGTAACTATCTCCTGCGGTCAGGAACCTGCCCTGGGATAATCCTGTATCTTTCATTGTAAGCTGCTGTTTCTCAGGAGGGATACCAATGATCACATTCCCGCCAAAAAATGCGATATTCTCCGGGTCAAGAGGCGCCTGCAATATCCCGTATGCATCCAGGACGCCCGGAACCCTTTTAACGTCCCTGACTTTAGATTCATTAAGGCTGGCGCCAAATAATCCACCCTCAGGCAGCACACGGATCTTATCCGCGGTCAAACTTATAGACCGATCAAAAGTGAGGTTGAAATGCTCCGACATCCCGCCCATAACAATAACCGCAAAAATGCCCAGTGCTATACCGAATATTGTTAATCCGGTCCTGAGTTTTCTCTGGGTGATATTTTTGAGGATGAGATCAAACATTATCCACCTTTTCTTTTTAACCGCCTTGATGCTGCTAATACCATCAATATAGATATGAGCGCTATAAATCCGGGTGTGCTTTTTGCAGGTGGGGTCTCTGTAGCGCTGGCATATTCGGGAATGCGCAAAACGGTTTCATATCTATCAAGTGTCCTGTTGTCCTGATTCACGGCCAGGATCTCAATATAATATGTTCCTGGCGCAAGCCCCCCCCATACCACTCCTGCAGTATCTTCCTTTCCTGAGACAAGAATCTCTTCAATACGTTGATTGAATGTTTGAACCTCCCCTGTCGCCCTGTTCTTTGCGTTCACGATAATGTCCCCGTCAAACGGCACACGGGATTTGCCGCGAATGGTCACGCTCGCCCCGTACTCATCAACCTCGACATCGTCCCGCAGGATCTCAACATCATCTGCCGCAGTAAAATACGCTATATATGTATTGATCAACGGGGGCGCGTAGAGCCTGTGAGTAAAAATTTTTGCTCTGACGGTATACTCCTTATCATCTGCGAGCAGAAACGGCCATGTTGTCTTGATCTCTGTATTCATCAGGAGAGATACATCCTTTCTTGTCTCTGTGTAAACAATATCATTATTATCAAGCATTTCTATTTTTATATCAGCAACACTCGGATTAAAGGGACGCAGCAATAACTGCGCTCCGCTGTTTGAGGGTGAGAAATCCACAACATGGAAACCGGGTAGCGAAACAGTCCCGTATGATACCTGGTAGGTCTTACTGTCCAGGAGTTCGCTATCATCGAATATACTCACCTTCGCAGTATAGTAGTCATTCCGGGGTTTTTTCTGCCATACTATGACTTTAGTTGCTGGTTCTCCTGCCTTTATATTAAAAGGCACATCGTGTGATTCTACCAGATTTCCCTCATGAAAAAGTTCAAAGACCGCTCTTCCCTGGAGATCCTGGCTGGAATTAATAGTAACATCGCTGCTTGTAAAATCAGAAAAAAAATCCACTATCTCAAGACCTGCAGCAGGATTAACGAACGCAGAAACAAATGCGGCCAGAAATACGGCTTTTAATATTGGAAGGATTGCAGCCATCTTATGACCTTTTTCATCTATAATATATTGTCCCTTAAACTTTTTCATGTTATATCCTCTTCTCTAATATTCTTATATCAAATTTAGTCTGTTGCTTCGATATATCAGTTTCTCAATTTTTCTCAAAGCAAATGAATGATTGACTTTTTCCTGCTCTAAACGATTTTTTTCCTTTAGATCTAACAAGTATTCAAAAAGCTGATTTTCTTCTGCTGTTAAATTTATAAGTTGATTGATATTTGTTTCAGTTCCAGTTACAGCGAATTCTTTAAACTCATTAAACGTTTCAAAATCCATCATCAAGGATTGAGTATTTGGAAAATATGACCGAAGTTGTGAGAGGATCTGAAAACCATGGGTATCTATATCGCCCCAGTAAATGATCTGTTTATCACTCAGCCATTTTGCTTCTTTTAACAAATTGAGCTGAAATCCTTTTCCGAAAATAGCCATGGAATCTTTTAAGAGGGGCAACGTAAGAAAGTTAAATATATTTGAGAAATTGGTCTTATTTTCAAGAATAAAAATCTTTTTGCATTTAATACTAAGGATATTAAAATCAGATTGAGGAATGCTTAAATCGGTCAATCCACTAAAATACTCGTTCGCAATCTCTTTATCTAAAATCCTTAACCTTATTAAAGGCTCACTGTACTTGAGGTTAAATCTTCTCTCAAATTCAACTTCTGCTTTGTTGATATATTCGTCAATAAGAAAATCCAAAAGATGCCTTACTATGAATTTATTTTCTTCTATAAACTTAGTGTGAAGTTCTAACGGCAGTTCCCGGATATAAACATTGGGCCGTGGATTGGTTATGAAGAAATTGCATACTTTTATCAAATTTGTCCATTTTCCAGGATGTTCAATAACTTTTAGAGGATTTAGCAAAATCCATTCATAAAGCTTTGGAACAGTGTTAGTGATCTGATCTACAGCACGTTTAAATTCCTGGTATTCCTTTTCTTTTTTGATGAACTTCAGGTAATCACTTTCATCTTCAAAATAAATCCTGTTGGGGAACAACTGCTCACCGATTTTTTGGTCTTTTCTTTTGATAAACTCTATCAGATAGCCGTAGCCTGATTGTTCCTTCGATTTTTTTCTTAAATTTTGAATCTCCTGATGGATTTTTGAAAAACTTTCAAGCGTATCGGATGATCTGATCCTGCCAAATCGGATCTCTTTCGGAAAAAAACTTTCCCCGGTTATGGAAGCAATCAAAAAATCCTTGTACCAGCGTTCGGCTTGCTTTTTTATTTCTTCAGGCGTTATCATTGTTGAGATTCAACTCTGTTAAGATATTTTTCCTTATCTCTCTGGTACTCTTGAATGGTCAAGTTCTTAACAAGTGAATTATTACCGTTCTCATTTAAAACAAAATGAACTGAACGGATGTAGTTCTCTATTATATTGATTTTTTGCAATGGAGTTATGATAAGCAACTGCAGGTTTAATTTCTTGAAAAGCTCAAGACCATAACGGGTACTCTCATCAGAGCCCCGGCCAAAAGCCTCATCGATGACCACAAACCGAAAAGATCTTGATTTTGTCTGGTTCCATTCTAAACCGAACTGATAAGCCAGTGCAGAGGCTAAAATCGTATAAGCTAATTTTTCTTTTTGTCCTCCTGATTTACCTGATGAATCGCTGTAAAATTCTTTTTCTGATTTATCCTCTAACCATTTTTCACTTGCAGTAAAAGTAAACCAGTTCCTAACATCCGTCACTTTATTAGTCCAGTTAATATCAACATGGCTACCACTGTTGAATCTATCAAGAATTAATTTTACCTGGTTGAATTTTTCTTCATTATAAAGGTTTGTTTCACCAAAGGTATTTTCCAGACAATTACGCAATTGGATCTGAAATTCTCTAATTTCAATATCCTGAACTTTATCTGCCAATAATTCGATGTATGTTCCAGGGTTATATTCTATCTCTATCAGTGATTTATTAATTTGTTTTATTTTATCTACAATATCTTTTGCAAAACTTTCTAACTGGTTCTTGAAAATAGCAATGTCGTTGATGGTGCCTTCATTGAGTAAATTCTTAAATTTTTTCTCGTGCCTGGGTAGATCTTCTTCTTCTATTTTCCTCAGAAACTGCCGAAACTCAGGGATAGCCTCTATGGATGCATCTACTTCAACGGTCTCTTCTATATACTCATTCTTGTATTTTTGCATTTTGGAAATAATGCCATCACGCAATCTTTTCTCTGTTTTGTTTTTATCTTCCTTTATATCTTCAATACTTTTCCTTGTTTCAGTCTGTAATTTGTCTATTGTTTTAATTTTAAAATCTTTTTCCTGCAAGAAATCTTGAATTCCGGGGAAGAAAGTTTCTTGTTCCTCTATTGATAATTTATCTGAGATCTGATTGCAATCTTTTAACTGTTCCTCATAGTTCGTAATAGTGGTTTCAATTTTCCCCTTATCCCTTTGCTTTAAGCCCTGCCGGTTATCCTTATCATTAATTTCTTTTTGAGTCGTTTCCAGTTGCTTTTTTAAGGACTGAAGTTGATCTGAACTTTTTTCTAATTCTTCTTTTTCCTTTTTGAGCCGCTCAATCTCAGTAGCTTCTTTTTGCCAGTTTATTTCAACATAGTCTTTAAATCTTATGAAGTCGTGCAGGTTAAATCCTTTCGTTTGCAGTTGTTTTTGCTGACTTTCAACTGATTTTATTTTTGTCTTAACATCTTTTATTTGGTTTTCAAGATTTAATAACTCTTTTTCAATTGCCTTTATTTTTTCCTGGTTGCTCCAGCCCAGAATGTAATGTTTTCGGTCAAAAATACTCCTGCGGTCATCTTTTTCATGCCTGGCTTTTCCGCCCTTGATCTGTCCATTCCGGGTAATAGCTTTTGATTCCCTTTGAAACTGTTCAATGGTCTCACAGCAATTATAATCAAAGCCTTCTGTTAATTCATTCTCAAGCCAGTCGTAAAATGGTGTATCGGATTTGATCTCGATTTTGTTGAGCAGGGAATTTTCTAAAATTTCTTTTTGTGTGCGATATTTGATAGAATCAGGAACCTTGAAATATACTAATCGTCCTTTTAGATTTGTTTTATCTACATAACTACTTACTCGCCTGTAATGCTCTTCAGCTACAAGCACGCTTAATCCGAGATTATGTAGAACCCTTTCAATAGCACCTTCCCATACTTTTTCATTATCTTTTACTTTAAGGAGTTCACCAATAAAAGGTAATTCATCCTCATCCAATATCAGATCTCGTAGGATCAATTCACGGATTTTTAGATTTGTTTCGGGGATCTGGGTCTTTCTTTGCTTTAATGATTCTAATTCTACTCTATCAAAGTTGTAAGTTTCATTGATTTTATTCAGATGGATTTTTAAATTATCTCTGTTTTCAATCAGCTCTGATACTTCACCCTGTATTTTTCCCTGGATATTGATTGCCTGATGGAATGATTGATAGAATACTCTATCATCTGTTGCTTTTGGAAATCCTAATAATTCCGATAGTTTCGAGTACTCATTTTCTTTATTTAATTTGGCCTGCTTGATTTCTTCAAATCTTTTGATCTCATCTTCAATTTCTTTGAGCCGCTGACCTTCTTTATTATTATCAATAGCTACTTTTACTTCTGATTCCTTATTTCTTAATCGCAGAAGATCAATTCGGATCTCTTCGATCTGATTGTTAATTATTCCCAGTTCTTCATTGAGAGATTTAATCTCGTTTTGTAAAAGTCTGGTTTTTTGAATAGCAAAGTATACTGGCAGTGAATCTAAACAATTCTGTAAATCCTTGATCTCAATGCTTGTTTTTTCAAATTCATCTATTTCCTGTACTAAAGGTTGCAGTTGCTGCAACTGTCTTCTGGCTTTTTGAACTGCTTCGTATGATTTTCTGAGATTTTCGTAGTTTCTTTTTAATTCATCAATTTTTTCTTTTACATCGGATTTTTCAAGCATGTGGTTTCGCACGAACTCGGTCAGGTTACCGACCGATTTCATTGAGACCGTTTGATAAAACAATTCAAGTGCCTTTTCAGATTTGATACCAAAAATATTGCGAAATTTAGAACTGTAATCACTGAAATTTTCAAAAATTTCGGTATCAGGAAAATTCTTTAACCGTTTTTTAAGTGGAAAAATATCTTTTTCTTGATTTTTAATTTTGAAATGCTCTATAATATTTAAATCCTGCCCTGATAATACAAAAAATTTCTCTATTTTTTCGTTTCTGTTCCAGAAAACCTGTGCTAATGTAATTTTTTGACCGTATCCTTCATTATAAAAACAGGCCAGTAGAACCGAATAATCGCCCTCATCTCTTAAAAAAACAGGTTTGGAGGAATTGTCCAATTCATTTTTTTGATTTTTATACTCACCCCTAACATAGGAGAGAAGGGTTCTTTCTTTACTTTCCGCTCCTGCAGCTTTGTTGTAAACAATTTTTTGATAGGGAACTAACAGAGTAATAATAGCGTCCACTAATGTTGATTTTCCTGAACCGATGTCGCCTGTAAGCAAAGAGTTGTAACCGCAGGGCTCGATTTTCCATATCTTCTGGTCAAAAGTTCCCCAGTTCAACACTTCCAGGCGCTGCAGGCGAAATCCGGTCCGGGTATTATCGGCTGCGAGATCAAGCAATAGATTTTGCATATTCCTCTAATTTGTTTTTTATTTCTTGAAGTGTATCTGCCGGAATTTTAGCTTTTAAAATCCGTTTCACTTCGTATTTGCTCTCAGCATTATTGAGTTTCCTCAAAAACCCATAATCCACTAATTTATTAATGTGCGCATCAATGTTGTCAAAGAGCTTTGCTTCATTTGTCCGCTCAGGCAGAAATATCCTCAGCATTTCTTTGAGTTCTTCTTTATCAACTATCAATCTTGTAGAATCTCCTCCTGTAACATCAAATTCGACTAATTTTTCAACCAGCAGGACACAGAGCAGGGTTACAGGGTAGCTCAGTTGCCGTTTCTCAATAAGATTGGGTAAATTAATTTCCTGTCCCTCATCAAATTGTTTCTGTTTCAAAAAAGCAAACCCTTCTGATTCATAGATATGAACATCTATCCCGATCAATTCAAAATATTCTTTTATCTGTACCTGATAGCTGACTAGATTATCCCAGAGTTCTTTATCATCATTATATATTACTCCCTGCAGGAGTTTTATGATTACAGGAGCATAGGGAGGTATCATATTATTCTGTGTCATTTGCAAAATATAACCTGAGGTATTTGTATTTCAAAATATCTGTTTGTTTCTTTATTTGATATAGTTATTTTTTCTATAACTGTATCATCAATAAAGGATCTTTTGTCTTTAGAAGCGATACTAAAATAAGTAATAATCTCAGATAAACCTTTTTCTATGGGGTAAATTTCTGTTATCTGCTTCAATGTTACCTGGGGATTGAATTTAAGCATTTCTCGTATTTTAGTTTTTAATTCTTCCTGATCAATATAGAGTTGTTTATACAGTGCATCTGTATCAATAGAACCAGCACAGCCTTCTTCAAACTCCATATTCTTAATCTCAGGATTCTTGCGAACATTGAATAGAGGGCGTTCCATTATGAGTTCAATCCCGGGACGATCATCAAGCAATAAGAAATCCCTATTTTTTGGAGGGTTATCTTTTACTTGAATGGCAAGCGATTTAATTCCCACAATGATCTCTACAATGCGTTTATTTTCAAGATAAGCTCTATCATCTAAATATTTTCTAAGCTGTTCAATCAGGTGATGATTGGTTTTATTTACTTTGTCTCCTGCATCTATTAAATTTACTTTAATTCGTTCTATAAAATCATCCTGTTTTACCTTTTGGATCTCAGGCAGATTAACCACTGCTTCAATCAGTTCACTCAGTTCATCCTGTTTATGGCGGGACATCAAAAACTCCCAGAAAGCTTTGAAACTTCGTCCCTGATCAGTATCCCAGATCAAATCCTGAACTTTAAAAATATCTTCTAATAATTTTCCTTTTTTCAGGTTACTGTTTACCTGTTTTTCCCTGACAGACCTGTCAAGCTCACGGAAATTGTATTCAATTTGCCTGAAATCAGATAGCAACTTGCGCGCAGTATCATGGACATCAAAGAAGCGCTCTTTAATCTGTGTCTCATTTAGTCTATCAATATTGCCAGATTGGATTTTTTCAATCTCTCTTTCGATGTCCTGTTTTTGCCTCTCCAGTTCCTCCAGCCTTATATCAGGATCATCAGAGCTTTTGTAAACAATCTCTTTTAGAATATCAAAGATCTTAAGCAATCTTGATTCTGTGCCTACAAATTCTTTTTTATCTAAATCTTTTATCCAGTCCAAAGCTTTCTCTGTTGCAGGTGTAAGCTCAAATACCGGCTCATCACTATTAGGGGTATAATATTTTCTCAAAAACCCGTCATTTGACCATTTCTCAAGATAATTCTGGGCTGTACCCGGGTAAGCATTTTCTCCATAACTCTGTTTTAAATTATATAAATAATCTGAAAGGCCTGTTATAAGCTTGGTATTTGAAATGACAATTCTGTTATTCTTTTTAAATTCCTGAAATAAAAAACTAATGATAAGAGGCGCGTTATCCCGTCTTAAAAGCCTTACAGTGGGATTATGATCTCTTAGATACTTTATAATGTCGTGATCCATTAGCTCTTCCAATTCTTTTGGATAATGAGTTTCACATATTAAATACATTTTGCCTACTGCGTGAGTACAACAACCCCTAACCAGACGGCAATGCCTGCCAGGAAAAGCCCTATATGCTCAAAGAGCGGAGTCTGGCTGAGATACCAGGAGAAGGGTACGGCGAATACGGCGCCTGCTATTAACCAGGCTGGATTTTTCCTTATGATTCCTGCGACAGAAACGGCTAACGAGGTAATAATGCCAGGCCATCCTGTTAGCAGTATTAATATTGTGGAGATCAAGCTAAATCTTTCCATTGTATGTAATCGCGCCTATATTATGGATCTTCAGGTACAGCAGAGCCTGATTCACTCTGGTAGATGGAATCAGCTCATGATTTTATTTTTATTGTAGTTCACGATATGCTTTTTCTCTATGACGGATGTAATATATGATTATTGTTGGCGATCAATGTTCCGCAAATCCCGTTCTGCAGATTGCTTGAATTGAATCTTATAGGAGTCCATCTTTTCGTAATCTTTCCTTAAGTTCATCAAAGGTTACCATGGGCTCGTCCCTGCGTTCAGCAATAACTGCGAGGTCGTGCAGGTCTTCCAGAAGCTCCTCGTACTCTTCGATTGGAAGGATTGCAGCCGTCTTTTTACCTTTTTCATCTATAATATATTGTTCTTTAAACTTTTGCATGTTACATCCTCTTCTCTAGGATTCTTATATCAAATTTAACCTTCCCGTTCTTTAAGATAATCTGCTATACTAAAAAACGGCTCGTTCTGCAGATTTAATTTTGCTATTTTGGCAAATAAAAACTCCTGAAGATTTACATATCCACATAATACAGTTCTCAAATCATAACCATCCATCAGGATTATTGACTTATCTGGATTTTGTTTAAGAATTTTTGGCACATTTTCAGACCAGCCCTAAGAGAAAACCTCTTTTTTGAGCATCCGGTAATTTAGCTAATTCATCAAACATCATTGATAAAAGATATAATTGCTTTGTAAATTGAGAAGCTTTCTCTTGCTTTATGCGTTCAATTTCTTGTCTTCTTGAGGTCTCTTGCTCCTGAGCTTCTTTAGCCTCCATAATTTCAATTACGTTCAAGATTTCTCTTGCCTTTTGAACGGTTGCTCTGGCGTTATACTCATTTTGTGCAAGATGAAAATCTTTCCAATTTGCCGCTATTTTAATAATTGCACGTATTATTCTAGAACCGTCTGCCCGTCTCTCAACAGCTTCCAAAATCAATGGGGCAATTTCTCTCTTTGATAGTTGATATCCGGTACTTTCGTTTCTTTTATGAAGTAAAGGATGATAGATTTCTCGTGGTACTCCTGCGGGTTTAAGAATAAGTTCAGCCATTGTTCCCTTTATATTTACAAGAGTTGCTATTGCCTCAATTGTAACATGTCGTTCTTCGATGTTAATTTCCATAAATAGCCTCTACCTTTCCCTGTTAGGCCTGCAAAGCATATCTAATGGCTTTTATTACTGGAATATTTAAAAATATTTTGTTGACTTAGAGACCATCCGCCAATTCAGATGCTGTAAATGTATGTACTCATATTTCACCACAGATAGACATTATCATGATAAACATAGTTAAGAAATTTTTGATTGTAACCTCTGTGTCATCAGCCTCAGCTTCATGATTATATCATGAAATAGGCAGCTATGTAGCTATTTCAATCTTTTTCTCAGTTCTCTATAGACTCGTTTGCGTTTATCCACGATTAAGAGCCATATCGTTTCGTCCTTGAGCGCATAGACAAGCCTGAAGCTGCTGAATCTTAAACGAAAACACCCTGGCAAACCTCTCAGAGGTTTAAATCTATATGGGTCCTCTTTTATTCTTAAAATCAGTTCAGACAGGTGATCTTTATCGATTTTGCCTAACTTCTCTAAATCTTTCTCAAAACGTGGATGAGCTTTTAATACCCATACCATATTCATCCTTTGAGAAGTTTAATAATCTTATCCTCATCCAGCCCTGCGATCTTTCCACTCTCGATATCACTGAGTCTCATGCTGACCTCTTTCATGAATTCAGGATCTGTAATTGCTTCTAATTCATCTAGTTTATCTTCTATTTCCTCAATTAAACTCTCCAATAAATTTCTATCGACCATGACCAAATTATTACCTACTTCCTTAGGAATATTAAATCGTTCTTTTGCACCTGCTACTTCATTTGTCATTCTAAATTCATTTATGTATACAGAACTTAAGTAGTTTTCGAAAGAATCACCCTCGCTCCTATAGATTTTGTTCTAAAATCATTATCCAACGACCCGTTTGTGTAACATAGATATCTCACCGCAGAGGGCGCAAAGTTCGCAAAGAACATTATCACCTCTCGCTTTGCGCTCTTTGCGTGCTTTGCGGTGTTGCTAAATTAATGGATGCCCTACAAAAGAATACTGGAATCTGAACTTGTAGTATAGGCTACAATTTATTGTTAGTTAATATAACCAGACGAAGATATCACTCTTTTCTTTGCCTGACCTCTTCCCTGCCTTCTTCACCTATCACCATCTTTAGCAGAGCAGAAGCCACATCTATATAAGTATAATCTTCCTGGATAAGTTTTTCAACCAGATTACTGTATTCTCCCAGATGCCCGGCATCAACAGTCCCTTTAACTTTTTCTAAAAGCAGGTTTGTCCTGATCTCTTCGACGTCACTGATAGAAGGAACTTTCTGGGCTATGATCTTGGTCTTTGTGAATTGCTGTATCTGCCTTACTCTGTATACCTCCTTGCCTGTCACAAAGGCAAATGCACGCCCGGCTTTTCCTGCCCTGGCTGTTCTTCCGATCCTGTGTACATAATATTCATCATCCGCAGGTATATCATAGTTGAACACAGCCTCTATATCTCCTATATCAAGCCCCCTGGCTGCCACATCGGTTGCCACTAAGACCTCAATCTCCCTTCTTCTGAATCTAGACATGACGCTTTCTCTTTGCTTCTGCGCCATATCCCCATGCAGTCCATCAGCTAGATATCCTCTTGTCTTGAGGTTTTCTACCAGTTCATCCACACGTCTTTTTGTATTGCAGAACACCAGTGATGATTTCAGATTATAAAGATCAATCAAACGGGACAGGGCCTCTGGTTTTGCCGACTGTTTGACTTCAAAATAAAATTGTTCAACTTCGGGAACCGTCATCTCCTTATGTACCAGTTTTATCAATTGCGGGTTGTTCTGATACTTTTTCGTCATATCTAAAATAGCCCTGGGCATAGTTGCAGAGAAGAGAAGGGTTTGTCTTTGCTTCGGGATTTTCCTCAGGATAGTTTCAATATCTTCTCTAAATCCCATGTCCAGCATTTCATCTGCTTCATCCAGTATGATTATTTTTACGCCATCCATTTTCAAAGTGCGACGGTCCATGTGATCCATGACGCGGCCAGGAGTGCCAATAATAATCTGTACACCTTTTTTTAACGCCTTAATCTGGCGCTCTATAGGCTGTCCACCGTAAATGGGTAAAATCTCAATGCCCTTTTTATATTTTGAAATACTTTTTATTTCTGCTGCTACCTGAATTGCCAGTTCTCTTGTGGGACATAAAATTACAGCCTGTAATCCCTTATTCTCCGGATCTATACTCTCTAAAGTTGCAATTCCGAAAGCTGCAGTCTTCCCTGTACCTGTTTGCGCCTGTCCGATCACATCTCTTCCTTCTAACATATAGGGAATGGACTGGATCTGAATCGGGGTGGCCTCTTCAAAACCCATATCAGTAATCGCCATTTCAATTTCTTTTGATAAATTCAAATTTTTAAATTCTGCATTTTCCATGTTTAATCCCCTTTAATTTCATTTGTTTGTTACCTTATTCTTTTGCCTTCCACCCTTTCGGATACGTCCCCGGCTCCAGAAGCACCCTGTCAGTACTTACCACGATCCCTGTAGCTGCTTTTAAGATCTCAATGGATCTCATCTGCGCCCTGCCGAACGATACTGCTTCCCCTTTCTGTGTAAAGACAGCCACAGGATCTCCTCTCTCGATCCCGCTCTCAAGTGTGAGCACACCGGCAGCAGCCAGGCCTGCGCCGTGGCAGACCGCATCAACCGCGCTATCACGTATCACTATTTTAGGAAGGTGAGACAGCCCGATCTCCATTGGAAGTATTACCTTTCTCAACAACTCTTCATTGTTGTTCTCCTTCCACTCAACATACGCGTCTTTGAGGTCGTGAAGTGTGACCATCGTTCCATCCTCGCGAAAAGGACCGCTCTTTGTGCGGCGCAACTCCTGCATATGTGCGCCTGTACCGAGTGCTAACCCCATATCATGGCATAATTTCCTGATATATGTCCCGGCCTCGCACCCGACCTTAAAAAGGGTATTCTTATCCTCGATCTCAAGTAACTCAAGATAATATATGTTCCTTATCCTTGTTTCCCGTTTTACTGCTGATTTAATAGAGGGCATCTGGTATATCTCGCCTGTGAATTCACTAAAAATTCGTTCTATCTCCCTCTCAGGTACTCTGGTATGGAGTTTCATAAGGCAGATGTATTCTTTGCCTGCCGTAAGGAGCGCGTCCACAGCTTTTGTCGCATCGCCCAGCATAATCGGAAGAAGCCCGGTCACGCCCGGATCAAGAGTGCCGCTGTGCCCTGCCTTATCAATTTCTAAAATTTTTCTTACCCATGATGTAACCTCATGGCTTGTCGGCCCTGCAGGTTTATCAAGATTTATCACCCCTTTCTGAATATATTCCTGTATCGGCCGATCTATCGGTATTTTACCGTATCTCTCATCAGTAGTATCCTCTGATTTTATCAGGGTCTCTCTTTTTATCTCAGAAGGCAGCAGGTTCATATCAGATATTCAATCGCTTTAACCACTATATCACTTATACCTTCAGGTCCCCACTTACTGGAATCTATCACAAGATCATACACTGACATATCCTTTATATCCATATTATAATAGTTAAGATAGCGCTCCCTTTCACACTGTTCCCTTTCTGATGTTTCTGCCATTGCAGTCAAAACATGTTTGCCCTCTCTCTTTGCGATACGCTCTGCCCTTATCTCAATCGGGGCTTTGAGCCAGACCTTCAGATCGGCATCCACAAGAAAACCTGAAAGCCTTCCCTCAATGATGATATTATCCTTTTCCTTTGCAATCCTTCTTTGCATCTCATCGATTTCCCTGTCTATATCTCCATTGCTCTTTGCAAGTATGCCGAATTCAGCAAGGCACATGCAGCGATCTTCTGCACATTTCCTGAACACATCCCCCATAGAGATATGTTCCATGCCCAGCCGCACAGATAATCTACGGGATAACGTGCTCTTGCCGCTGCCTGGAGGACCGCTGATTGTGATGATCAATTATATACCACCTATATTCAATGCCTTTCTGGTCATCTGGCTTATGGGAATTGAGGATATGAAATACCAGAATAGCCAGTACTGGAACGGTCCCAGAAGTGGATCGTTTAATTTTTGTTCTCCCCAGAAAGGAAATACCATAGAAGCGTTTGTGTCCTGGCTGATAACAAGAAATACCCAGAAGAACAGCGGAATTGAAATGATGCTTATATAGAGCATTGGTTTGAACTGCTGTTTCATCATCTCCATCTGGTCGCCCATCATTTCAGCGCGCTGTGCTTCCAGTTTTTTGATCTTCTGGGCATTATTTGCTAATTGTGCCTGTTTGAATTCTTTTTGCATGTTTTTCATCCGCTCCTGAACACGCCTCATCAAACTCCAGTCCATCGTGTACTTCTGGATGAGTGAAGCATAAAGCCCTGTTATTGCAGCAAGAACGAATATAACTATATGGAGTGGAAGAAGTGCAAGTAAGGGGTTCAAAAATGCTCCCACTGCTGCGCCTATCAAATCCCTTAAATCCGGGAATAGCATTATGCCCAGCAAAAGGAATATCCCGATATATAATACAATTCTATTTAATATATTCTTAATCATATCTATTCAGTACTTTTTTAATATCTTCAAATATCTGTTGAATATCCTTTCCTCCGTCTATTACCCGGAGAAGACCTTTTTTATCATAGTATTCTATCAATGGCTCTGTTTGTTTTTTATATATAATTAACCTGTTCCTTATTGCATCAGGCATATCATCCTCACGCTGGTACAGTATTCCCTTGCATATATCGCATATCCCATTATCTTCAGGTGGATTGAATATCACATGATAACTTGTACCACATGATGCACACACCCTGCGCCCTGATAGACGTTTTATCAATTCTTCATCATCGACCTCTATATTCAGTACGACATCAAGCTTTCTTCTCAATTCTGTCAAAATCATCTGTAGAGCATCTGCCTGAGGTACTGTTCTGGGATACCCATCTAACAGGAACCCTCTTGAGCAGTCGGGTTTTGATAGCCTGTCTCTTATAATCGTTATTAAAAGCTCATCAGGAACAAGTTCTCCTTTTGACATATAGGATTTAGCTCTTATTCCAAGGTTTGTATTGTTATGTATATTCTCACGCAGTATATCACCAGTTGAGATATGCGGCAGTGAGTAATGCTCAGAAATTTTTTTAGCCTGCGTACCTTTTCCTGCCCCCGGGGGACCGAGTAAAAGAATATTCATTTTAAATCAGTTCACGTATGGTAACGTGTGTATTAAAGCTTTTCAAAATTTTACGAGACAGAATCGATTTTAACGGTGGTGTGGACTCCCCTATTTTCTGTGGTGGACAGAAAAAAAGGTTATGGTGGAGAGAGGGGAGTCCACAGGTATTATTTAAAGCAGTCATGTATATAAACAAAGTTGTGAGAGATGTGTGAAGGTTGGACTCAAAAATCTTTTTCCCGCCGAAGAGCTCTTCTGTTTTTTGGGTGAGCAGAGCTGTCACAGCAGGGCTTCCTATTACTGGCGGTGTTACTCCCAGGTGGACCGTGACGCCCAGGGCAACAGCCCCTGTTCCTATATGCGAAAGAAAAAGGAGAAGGGATGCCCTGATTTTAATCCCTTAATGCCTATTTCCTCTTGAAGTACAGCACAGCGGCAATAGCGAGCAAAGCAATGATCACACCAATTACAATGGCAGGGTTGATCTTTGCTTTTACAGGCAGTTCTCCGCTAGACCTTAGAGGATCAGTATCTTCTGAAGAAGTTTCAGGCTGAGTTACTCCCGGCTCTCTTACCATGCCATCTGATCCGCTTACTTTTAATCCGCTTATTGTGAAGGGTGAGAAAGCATACGTCTTTGCCTCATAATATGTGTAAGATGCGTCTTTTGTTATCTCAGTGGTCTCAAGCCTATCCCATTTGCTGCCGTCCCATCTGTACATACTCACACTGCTGCTCTCAAGACCTTCGGATGTAATCCAGGGGTTCTCTACTCTGAACCTGATCAGAGCTTCCTTAACCTTATCTGTACCTGCCCAGATATTTAGATTCTTGTACACTGTTCCATCAGGAGGCATTATCACAAGTTTTGATTGATCTTTTAGTAGTTCCACACGTATGGCTACGTCGCTTTCATTCTCTTTACCTGTAGCAAGTATTTCATATACACCGAGTTCAGGCACACTGCTGAAATTATAGGGCACATCTGTATCTGCTATTAGTTTCCCGTAAATTGTCAGATACTTGAGGACGTTATCAGAGGGCTCCCCCGTTATACCGCCAGTACCATTACTGCTACCACTTCCGCCATCACTACTGCCACCTCCGCCAGAATCACCACCGTCTGGTTCTGATGGTGTTGGCACACCTACAAAGGTGAGGTCCACTCTCTGTGTTACTCCAGCTCCTGGCAACTGTGCCGTCTGCTGGGCAGCCACTCCGTTCACATAGAAGGTCACTGTAGAGCCGGTCTCATTCTGGTAGCCTCTTATCCAGAGTTTTGTTGCACCCGGGTCATCACCATAAAAGCCTGATTCCGTCGTTGTTATCGAACCTCGCTCCTCTTCCCCTATCCTGGCAATTATGGTGGTCCCGGCAGTCGCAGGCTCTTCATTCACAGTTATGCTTCCGTAATAGCTCGGTGGAGGATTTAGAGATAATCGTCCATCCTGCGCTGAAGATATTCCTGGGATTAATAGAATGGTAAAAATCAGTACTGCAATCATTATTTTGTTCATGGTAACTCCCAAAAATTATAGAAAAGGGATAATCCCTCTTCTATTACCACTGTCTTCCTGACCACGGCACATTATTCTTATCTGTAACCGGTATGTTCTTGATAAACAGCCAGTACCCTTTCCCCTGCATTAAGCTTGTGGAATCTGTTAAATCTCTGCCAGCCACGTATGTGATTGGAACTGTGTCATTATCATAGGATACCAGGCTTGTATACAGCCACAGTGTAGGATCTGCACCAAACTTTAGATCCATGAAGAGCTCGCTTACATTCATGCTAATTGGATCATTTCTGCTGGCACTTATTCCGATCAAGTTCCAGCCCTCATAGAGATCCCTGCTCGGCGGCACGGTGGTAATATCCGTGCTTGCGATGAATCCGAGACTCTGGTTATCGGCTGTGACATTGATCCAATACCCGTACAGGGGCATCAGTTCAGTTGGTGTCGAGAAGAGTTTTGTCGCCGGATCATACCCAACAACTCCATTGTGCTCCACAAACTGCAATACCTGATCAACTTCACTTGGATCAGCAAAGTTAGGTATGGATATTAAATTCCAGCCCATGCTCAGGTTAAATACCCTGTCTGCGAACACAACCGTTGTACTGCCACTTATATCTTCATCTGTTGCTGTAACTGTTACGTACTGAGCGACATCTGAATTGATTTCTATAGAGGCCATTCCATCTGTAAAGTCTGTTGTTTGTGGATAAGTTACTGCGTCTGTGTTGTTTGCAGTAATTGTTATGTTGGCTGTCCTGTTATAATCTGTCTGCAATTCGCTGTCGCTAAGAGCTCTTATAGTTATGTTTATGGGCATTCCCTTAAGCTCTGTTGTTCTATCGGGTATAAGCTCAAAGGACATTACTGGAGTAGGTATCGGGGTCTCCACTGGAGTCTCTACTGGCGTCTCTACTGGTGTCTCCACTGGTGTCTCCACTGGCGTCTCTACTGGCGTTTCTACTGGTGTCTCCACTGGCGTCTCTACTGGTGTCTCTACTGGTGTCTCCACTGGTGTCTCTACTGGTGTCTCCACTGGTGTCTCTACTGGTGTCTCTACTGGTGTCTCCACTGGTGTCTCCACTGGTGTCTCCACTGGTGTCTCTACTGGTGTTTCTACTGGAGTAACTGGATAATCACTTTCATTCCCAGGGAAGGTAAGACTACGAATCTCATCGATGTTACTAAATGTGTCGTCATCCGAATCCCTCTCCTCTATATTTATCAGTGCCTGAGTTGCATTGTTTCGATCAAACGCAGGATCGTTTCTTAGATCTGTACCGTATGGATTCAGAAATGGAATATTAGTAGTATGACAGGTATTACATGAATCAATCCTTGTGCCTGCAACACCATAATGTGTGACGAAGTCACCTTTAATATCGGTATTTGCTGAAGTCTCTAGCACTGCCAGAGCTGCTACTGTTAATAGCAATATAGCAAATATTATTCTTCTAATCATTTATTTTACCCCCTTTATTTTAATTTTCGAGACCGTTACATTACGTGCTGGATGAGACCAAGAGCGATTGTTTTAGACAGGGGTAACATGATTGCTGCACCCTGAAAAGCTATTACTCCTCTATATGCACCACCACGAGTTGAAACGTTCCCCACTTATCTATTGATATGTTTATGTTTCTGTAGTAATAAACCTTGCGATTGCCTGGGGCCTATCGGTAGAATTGGAGGATCAAATATATCAATAACGATGAGAGAAATATTACTATAAATAACATTGTGAGAACCATTGCAAACATAATCGGGGCATTCAGAGAAAAGACATCCCACCAAGTAGTATTCTTAAAACTCTCCCACTCTATATCCTTTTTTTCTTTTATTTTGCCATTTAATGGTATCACGCAGTTCATCGTGGTCTGTATGGCAACCTCAGTCCGTATATCGCATGCTCCTGAAATCTCGATATATAGTATAGCCGAATTCTTCTGGGGTATCCTGTTATTGAAGCTTCTGAGCGCCTTTATAAACCGCTCAAGTATGTTATCGTACGACATCATTGCATTGAGATTATCCATAATAATAAGGCATCTTCCGCAACTGTCTATATGTTCATCAATTAACCGGGAGAGACAACCGTAGTCTGTAGGTGACGTGCAGTAGATTGTATTCCTGTTCTCCTGTTTTAATCCCATCATATGGCTTATCATATCTATAAACTGGAGATCTGGAGTGGCGATGCCATACGAGTCCAGCTTTTTCCATATGTCTTCTGGTGTATGCTGGTAACAGACCCAGATCACACCCTGAACCTCTGTATTTTTTGAGATCTCAATAGCTGTCCTGTAGAGTTGCTCTTCTGCGGATGTAGAGAATGGAGCAGAAAGCAATATGCTTCCTCTCGATATAATATCCTCAAACAACTTACCGTACATGTATATCATTAAGCATTACTTCATACTTGTTATACACCACGATTCCTTTATCCGTAAAATCATACTGCCGTATCTCCCTCATGTGCTTGTCCCAGCGCATCTTTGCAACCTGAATTACATGTACAATCTCACTCAGGTCAGTAGATTGTACCCGCCGTAATACGATAAGTCCGTCTGCCAGGTACTCAACCACACCATGTCTGGTCGAGTCTGAGTTCACATCCGATTCCACGGTTATGAGTGCGATAGAACCATTGGTCTTAAGTATCTGAAACAGGTATAGCAGCCTGCTGCGGCTTTCTATTTCACTCTTGCAGAGCAGGAGAAAGTCTGTGATAGAATCTATCACCACGACCTCCATTTTAATTTCTTTTACAACACGCGGTAGCTTGTTCAGGTAGTCGGAAACAAGATGCATACTCCCTTCACTCTGTGTAAGTTGAACTGGCTGTATCCGCATGAGCATGAGCTGTTTACTCTTGATGAACGGCTCAAAATCCCAGCCATAGCACCGTGAGTGCCGTACAAGCTCATTCTCACTGCTGTTTGCTGAGATATAGAGGCATGTCCTGCCACTGTGCAGAGATGCATGTAGAAACTGGAGGGAACTCAGGGTCTTACCACTTCCGGGCGGCCCGACCATAGCAACAATACTTCCATGATTGATGCCACCATACAACATCTCATCCAATCCACTTATTCCTGTACTGAGTCTGGTTACTGATTCCATAGCACACCATCATTTTCGTATGAGTTCAGGATGCCATCTGTGGTGATGATTCCAGATTTGATAGGATGGGTCCACAGGTCAGAATGAAGTTCAGCCACCTTTAATGTTGATAATGAGAAGCCATTCACAATCTGTTTGCCAATCGATTCAGCGTACTGCATAAAGTCAGTACTACTGCCAGAACTATGGAGATTGAAAGCCACCACAATATCTGCACAGCCAGCAATGCGCTCACTGCATTCCTGATAACCCGTAAACGAGAACGCATCAGAAACTACGGAAACTTTTTCCGCATAATTCAATGTTGCCTCAAGGATACTCTGCCACCCTTTCAGCCACTGTGCGGTCATTATCTCAAATGGAAAGGGAAGGCACATATACAGAGGGATTTTGTTCAGCATTGCATACTTGGCAGCAATCAGCTCTGTACCCACCGAGCCGCCAGAAATCCACGCAGCGCCTGGATACAGCTCACTGATTGCATCTAATTTCTCTTTGATGGCCGAATACAGAATATCTCTATTTCCCGTTATAGCAACTGTTTTAACCTCTGACATATTTAAACCTCTATAATTTATTATAATTTGTACGCTGTATATTCCCGGTGTAAGCAGTGCGTTTATCCACATTATCTCCTATCTCAATCAGTATCAATGCCAGCACTATGTATGTAAATAATATTCCACCTGGCCCCGATGGTACTTCTCCTGCCAGAGCATTTAGATTGGCATTTACAGCCATTGATCCTCCGATTATTAGAGCTATTAAAAAGCCGTTCACACTCCAGTACATTTTAGCAGGAGATCTCAACTGTACTATATATACTGCAAGAAGCATCGCAAACGTAAACCACACCTTGGCCAGTATCATGCCTTCAAAACCCTGAGTTATGAAAAGGAATCTCATAATCGGGTTAGCTTCAATAGCAACACCACGCATGTCAATCATATATGCACTGGTAATCCCATCGCCTATACCAAAGATGAGAAATGCCAGCAGATAGAGAACATGCTGCAGGTTAATCTTTTCTGCACAGATAGTAATCAGCTTCAGAACGCTTATTTGCTGGATGTTTTCTGTCATTCTTTGTCTCCTGGAATATTTATGATCCTTACTATTATCATAATATACACAACATGATATTGGCAGTTGCTACATATGTTAGCAATTATAGCGTTAGGGTGTACATGCGGACTGCGTGGAATTAACGCCTGTGGTGACTATAGATTCCCAGATTTCTTTTTTCCGCTCTGCTTTAAGTGTACGGAAATGCGGGCAAAAAATAACACTGTCATTTAAACCCTCAATCGATACGACTATATTGAACAGATCGTCTTTTATGGATCTCAAAGTTCCCTGAGAATATGGCCATGCCGTAAAATTATAAACCATAACATGACCATAGATCGCCGCCATCTTATTCCATATCCTGACTGATTCAATAGTTTCTTCCTCACCGCATAGATCCATTATAGTTGAGAGGGATCCGAATACTATGGTGCTCGGTGGTAATTGTTTTAATAAATTAATTATTATTTTGCTAAAATCATTGATCATCTCTGGATTTGAGATAATGTATTTTTCCTCCGAATGAACTCCAATTAATGGATTATATGCATCTACAAAAAATAACCTGTTTTTATACAGGTCAATATCCCAGCCTAATTCCTTCAACTTGCTCTTTATAGCATCGGGAGCTGTGCTTGACACTACGAAAACGCCGGTTCCGCCGCATTTGAGGGCATTATAAATAGTTTGTAATCCAAAAATTTCACCTTCAACACCCGGCTGAACACAATAAACAATACTTTTGACCATTGATATGCCATTCTCCATAAATTTATCACGTCCATTTGCTATGATGCTCATTATGATTAGCACAATAAAATATTAGTAGTTGCTACAGATGTTAGCAATCCCGCACATAATCTTAACAAGTCGCATGAGATAGCAAATAAAGGATTAGGATAAGTTTTATAAATAATGAGCATAATAATGATCATAGGGACTTATCTGCTCTAATAAATAAAAACGTTGGATGATGGTAAGATGATATTAAGAAAAAACATTTCTCTCAACGAGGAATATATAAAAAAACTCGAACCACTTCTACAAATCCACAACGATAATCTCAGTGCTGTTATTCGTGAGGTGATTGACCTTGCTGATGCTGCATTTCATGATCCGGACTCTGTGAAAAGGCTTATTTCTGGATTAAATAAAGAGCAAAGCCTGACATCATCGACTCTTGTCTGGGCATTGAAAAACCTTGCCGGCATACTTCCGGATGAAGAGACTGTTCACAACATTATTGGCAATAATATATCATCTATTTCTTCTTTGGAAAAACGTTTGAGCGAATTGGGTAGTGAAATCTACTGGGGCTTATCAGTCAAGATCAGTTCAGAAGATGACAAGCAACCGGAAAAGGCTACGTTCACTATAACTGGAAAGAATCCTTATTTTAACAGATTTTTTGCGGCTATAATTGCTGTATTCTCAGCGAAAGAATATAACCTCAGCATATCTGAAATCAGAGTTTTAAATGACATTTTTGAAATAAAGATGGAACGCAGAGAAAAAGAACGGGCACTTAAAAGTATACATGATAATTTTGGGTACATGGATGCTGCTTTTTCTGAGTTGCACAAAAAACCCGATTTCTGGAGCACTGTTATAAATTTTTATGTTAAAATGGATTACGACCTGGTGATATTGCCCAGACAGTTCTTTGAAGAAATTCTTTGTGGAAAAGAGAACCTCAAAATTACATCCTCTATCGAGAGATTTTGCAGCAGCCCTATAAACCGTATTCCTCTGGAAGAGCTCTTAGAAAAAATGAAGGTTCTTTATCAATATACTGGCTTAATAAAACATATGGACATAAATAAAAAATCTTTAATTATACACCACGGACTCACCGAACACGAAGCTATTAAAAAGTTAGCCGATATTTTTGTAGCGTTACTGAACTTGAATGGGCACACATACAGTTCGATGATTAGTGAGAACCTTATAGTTCTTAAGCAAGAATCAGAAGTAGGCAAAATTCTTATAAGAATGGTAGAGGACATAAAAACCCAAAAAATACCTTTTGAAAATTATCATAAAGATTTTCTGGAAATGCTTGAAATGCTAAAAAATGTGCCTTCTGATGAGGGATTCATAAAATCACTCGGCAACAAATTTGGCAAAAAGATGATACAGAATTATGAAAACAACAAAAATATAAAAGAGTGGGATACAAATACATTTTTCAGGTATCTTCAAGAGACAAGTATGATTCTTGGACAGGACTCAAAGTGTTCGATTGTTAGCGAAAATGTAATTCACTGCAAAATTTTATCATGTCCTGTTGCCAGAAGCAATGAAGTTATCAATGTAACTAATTGTACGTTTATTAAGGGAATATTTAACGGATGGCTATCGCATGCCTTCGGAGAACAGCTAAAAAGAATCCATAAAACATATACCGAAGCCACAGGTAAAAACGGCTTCTGCGAGATCTATGTCGCTTTTTTAACTGCTGTTGAAAAAAGCAGTGTTAACAATCATCCACCGGAGAAAGCAAGGTGTAATTGAATGACTGGAATGAGTTTTGCTTTAAGAGTATTATCAATCATTGTACCAGTATTCTTAATAGGGTACATCCTTGAATCTTTTAGAAATGTTTCCAGTATATTTGGTGATTATTTAGAGATTACCACTGAGCTTTTACCTCTTGTCATGTCGTTCTCGATCTTTGCGATGACATGGTTTGCATACAATAAAAATAAGGATAACCATTCTCTTTTCATGGGTATGACTTTTCTTGTTATCGGACTTTTTGGCCTGTACCATTTGCTTTCTCTTCCATTTATGCCTGCATTTATCACATCCAATTCCCCACAGAAGGTTGCTATTTTCTGGAGCGGGGCAATGCTCATTTCCGCCCTGCTGTTCCTTGCCAGTGTATATATCTATAAAGACACGCTCCCCGGCCTGATTAACAAGCCTGTCCTGTTTGTTTCTGCGGTCGTTTTATCTGTAATATTCCTTACCACGGTATTATTTTATCCTGATAATCTACCTGCAATGTACTACCCGGATGGCAGCCCTTCTGCTATAATGATATCTTCGATACTTATAGCAGGAGTCATTATTCTATATGCAAGCTACCTGTATACAGGAAGGCTCAGAGAAACAGGACAGAAGAACCTGATCTGCCTGATATACGGTTTTATTATCATAGTTTTTAGTAATTCTGCCTACTTTTTTAGTAATTATTCAGAGCATCTGCTCAGAGCAGCGGGTTTCTATTTTTTATACTTTTCTATATTCAAATCATCAATAGAGCAGCCCTATGAAAAGCAGGTTGCGACAAATAAAAAAGCGTTAAAGGAAAGCGAGGAACGCTACCGCCGTCTTGTGGAATACTCTCCGGATGGGACAATTGTCCACAACTTACATGAACTTGTTTTTGTCAATACAACAGCAGCAAAAATTCTGGGCGCCTCAAACCCACAGGAACTCATTGGAAAACCACTAATGGATATAATACACCCTGATTATCGCGAAATCGTCAATGAGCGCCTCAGGATGGAGAAAGAAGGAAAGGCGGTACCGCTGATTGAGGAAAAGTTCATGAGGCTCGATGGCACACCAGTGGATGTGGAGGTAATGGCGATCCCTTACGCCCACATGGGCAAGCTGGAGGTACATTCTGTTGTCAGGGACATAACTGAGCGCAAAAAAGCAGATGAACAAATCAAGGCATCTCTAAGAGAAAAAGAAGTACTTTTGAGGGAGATTCATCACAGGGTTAAGAACAATATGCAAATCATCTCAAGTCTGCTAAGGCTTCAGTCCGAATATATTGATGAAAAAAGATATATTGACATGTTCAAAGAAAGCCAGAACAGGATAATGTCGATGTCTCTCATACATGAGAAACTCTATATATCCAGAGACCTGGCAAAAATCGATCTCAATGAATATATCAGGGATATAGTAAACGGCCTGTTTCAGTCCTATGAATCCAATGCAGGCAACATCACATCAAGTATAAATGTTAATGACATTTCGCTCGGGATCGATTCAGCCATTCCATGCGGATTGATAATCAATGAACTGGTTACAAACTCTATAAAATATGCATTTCCAGATGGAAGAAAGGGTGAGATTAAAATAACTTTTCGCTCATTGAATGTAAATGAGATCGAACTTATAGTCAGTGATAACGGTGTCGGGATTGCAGAAAATTTGGATTTCAGGAAAACAAAATCGTTTGGACTGCACCTGGTTATTATATTAGTAGAGAACCAGCTTCAAGGTGAAATCAGCCTGAATCAAAGCGCAGGTACTGAATTTCATATAAAATTTAGAGCTGTGAGATCATGACAAAAAAAAAGATACTGGTCGTTGAGGATGAAAGCATCATTGCCGAAGATATACGGGCATGCCTGCATAATCTGGGATACGTTGTTCCTGCAATAGCATCTACAGGGGACATGGCTGTTAAAAAGGCGGAAGAGACAAATCCTGATCTGGTGATGATGGATATTATACTAAAGGACGGAATGGATGGAATTGAAGCTGCTGAGCAGATATACAGCCGTTTCAATATCCCTGTTGTATATCTGAGTGCTTACTCGGATGAAAAAACATTTAAAAGGGCGAAAATAACAGAGCCGTTTGGATATATCGTAAAACCTTTCAAAGAAAGAGAATTATACATTACAATTGAGATCGCTCTTTTCAAACACAGAATGGAAAAGAAATTAAAAGAGAGCAGAGAATGGTTCTCAGTTACGCTCAAGAGTATCAGTGATGCAGTGATAGCCACAGATTCAAAAGGTTGCGTTGTATTCATGAATCCTGTCTCACAGTCAATGACAGGGTGGAAAATTGATGAGGCGAAAGGGAAGCCTCTGAGAGATGTATTTAATATTATAAGTGAAAAACAGAGCATACAGGATTCCCTAATGAGGCCAGCCAGGGAAGGTGATGGTCTCATTGAGGCAGATCAAACTGTATTGATAGCTAAGGATGGAAGAAGAACATTAATTAATGCCAGCAGTGACCCCATCAGAGATGACAGAGGTAATATCATTGGTATAGTGGTGGTATTTCGGGGTTTTTATGACATCAGTAGCAACAAGATATAAATAGTTGTGTATAATCACCATTATGATAATTATAAAATATCATCTTAAGGAGCAAGGTGTACAAGGCCTGGACTAGACACGGCGGCCAGCTCATGTCGTAAGAAAATGGAGGATAAATATGAAAATGGAGACCGAATTTATAAAAATGACAGAGGATAATCAAAAAGTACTGGAATTGGAGCTTCCAGTATTAGATACGAATCCACATATAGAGAGTATTGTTAAAAGCCATCTGGAAATTATTGTACTTTCACTGCTATATGAAAGGCCTATGTGCGGCTACGACCTGATAAAGGAGATTTTTAAAAAATACAATGTTTTATTAAGTCAAGGAACAATTTACCCGTTTTTATACTCCCTTAAAGAAGAGGGTATCTTAAAGATCGGATTTATGAAAGGTGATATGAGAACAAAAATATATTCATCTACTCAAGAGGGGAAGAAGATTATCGAGGAGAAGATAGATTCATTTATCAGGGCAGAGGAGTATATTTTGAATTCAATCAAGAAAGAATTTCTTTATGTTTAAAAACTCTATCACAGGCCTGGACAAATTATTTAATAACGAGGATGACATACCAGGAGGTTCAGTGATACTTGTAAGCGGGAGAGAGGGGGCTTTGAAATCTGGATTTGTCTTCAATATTGTCTCTAATTATCTTGCAGGCAGCAATGAGCATGGTCTGTATGCGACCCTGGAAGAGACTGAGGAGAGCCTGCTTCGGAATATGAGAAGTCTTGGAATCAAAAAATTAGATGAACTGCATGTTTTCGATTACAGGGATGTAAGACTTGAATGGGAAAAAGAAGAACTCGACATGATAAAGGTCACTGAGGGTCTGGTAGATTATTATAAGGAAAAATACGAAAGCTTTACAGTTTTTGCTCTTGACTCACTGAACGCATTATATTCGGTATCAAGCCAGATTAATCTTAGGAAAAAAATGTATCACTTTTTTACAATGCTGAGAGATAAAAACCTGACTTCATTTCTTATCTTAGAGAAATGCTCTTTTGATAGTCATTATATTGATTGTACAGAGCGGCCGGAGTATTTTCTTGCTGACGGCATAATAGAACTCGGGATGGTCGAGGATAAAGAGAATGTTAAGAGATATATCCAGATAAGAAAGATGCGCGGTACTCATCACAGTATGGAAAAACACCAGATAATCGTGGGAAAGGAAGGCCTCTCTATACTGGGATCGGTTTATTAAGCTTAAACCTGTACGACCAGTACCTAATTGCAATAGCAATATATACTATAGATTCAATGCAGGCATATCTACCTGCTGCATATTTCTTTCAATAAGTGCAAGCTCCCTTCCCTCAAGAGCCGCAGGGCTGACCGGCAAGATAAATATTGCCTCGTATAAAATAACCCATTCCCATATATCATGTAAAAATTTTAAAACCGGGGTAAAACCATTTATGGTAATCAGGTATTCTACGCCATCAAGCAATACAACAGGGTTTTTACTTCTCCTCAGGAACTCATATATCATGCTCGCCATCAGCTCAAGGTTGTAAGGACTTACTGAATCATTTCCATATTTACTTATCCAGAAAATTGGCGTTATTTGCAGAAGATATATCTGCCTCGTCTCTCTGGGTGAGTCCATTGTAAAACACAATCCCTGTGCCCTGGTGTGCTCGCAGTGTTTGCATGGGCAGAGCAAAGTACATTCTCCGCATCCTATACTCTCGCAGGGAAAAACTTCTGTTCGAGCGCATTCTGCGCATATGCCCTTTACCATGGATGTAAAAATCTCAAAGGCAACCTCAGGTTTTGGCTCTTTCATTAAATAGCTCCTCCCTCTTTTCAATCTTGCGCCATCGAAATTTGCTACAGGCTCAGTGACAGGAAGCACTTTCAGCTTTCTCTTAAAGATATTATACATAATCACCTTTCGGAAGTGTGAAATAAAAAGTACTCCCTTTATTCAATTCGCTCTCCACCCATATTTTACCGCCATGTGCCTCCACTATTCCTTTAGCGATTGTGAGCCCGAGACCCATTCTCTCCGATTCTCTTGTAAAGGATGTTCCACCTACGGTATAGAATTTTTCGAATATTTTATCTTGCTCTCCTTTGGGTATTCCTACACCCGTGTCTGAGACCGAAACAAGTAAATCCCAGGTCTCATCTTTTATTTCTATGTCTATCCTTCCCTTGTTCGGGGTATATTTGATAGCATTGGTGAGCAGGTTGTTGAATACCTGCTTTATACGCTGCGCATCTCCTTCGATCTCAGGCAGCCCACCGTTTATCTTTAATGACATAATCTGTTCCTTAAGGTCTGCAAGCTTGCTCACCTCCTCTACTGCACTTTTCGCAATCATCTCCAGTCTCAGGGGATACTTTTGAATCTTGAATTTCCTTGACTCCAGCCTTAAGGTATCAAGCATATCCTCTACTAATCTTATCATATGGTCTGTCTGGGAGCGCATGATAGCAAGCTTCTCGCGCTGATTCTCTGTAAGCTCACCCAGCATGCCGTCCTCGAACATCTCAAGGTAGCTGTTTATCACTGTAAGAGGAGTTCGAAGCTCGTGCGAGGCTGTTGAGATAAAATCTGATTTTGCCTCATCCTCTTCCTTGAGTTCAGCATACGCATTCTCAAGCCTCACATAGGAATCACGAAGCTCTTCTTCAAGTCGGGTAAGTTCGGTAATGTCCTCCATCAAAAGCACCACTTTTCTTATACTTGCATCAGCTTCTTTCAGGGGGTGTATTTTATAAAAAAAGAATAGCCCTCCTGGGTACTTGAGCTGTCCCCCGCTGAAAGGGATACCAGTATCGAATACCTGCCTTATTTTTTCATCTACTCTGGTTTTTTCAATCAACATTGAAGAGAAAAACCTCTCAAGCCGCTCACCCACCACTTCCCTTTCCTTTTTACCTGATTTTATATAGTAGTTCCTATTTGCATACAATATCTTCAGCCCCTTATCCAGGACAATAATAGAACTCGGTATGGGCTCTATAATTTCCTCCTGGTATGCCCTTACAGCTTCAATTCCTTTCATTTTTACCCAGCGAATTAATAGTGTTCATCAAATCCTTTGTCTTAAAAGGCTTCATAATAAATCCCTTTGCCCCTGCTTCAATGCAATCTTTCTCAAGCCCACGCTTTCCCACTGCTGTTACCACGATTATCTTTGCATGGGGATCATACTCAAGTATGCTTCTGGTAGCACTAACACCGTCCATCTTCGGCATCAGGATGTCCATAAGCACCACGTCAGGGATCACTTTCCTGTACATGGTCACCGCTTCTTCTCCATTTACTGCCTGATGTACTTCATAGCCATGTGCCCCCAGCGTGTCCCGAAGTGCTTTAAGCACATATGGAGCATCATCTACTATAAGAAGTTTTGTTCTTCTCATCATATTAAACACAATGGCATTGTTTTGATTTATGATTTGTTAAGTTTCGAATTTTGAAACAGAATTTGAAACAAGTTTCGAAATAAAATTTGAAAGATGGAAGGTTATTTTATGCCAGAAACTAAAGTTGTAATTGCATCACACTCCTCGATATCATCGGGAGAAAGAAATAAAATAAGAGGTGAAATAAAATGACACATGGACCTGAATCATCCAGTCTGGCAGAAGTGCTTGACAGGATTCTGGACAAAGGCGTAGTAGTGGATGTATGGGCAAGAGTATCCCTTGTCGGGATAGAGATTCTGACTGTTGAGGCAAGAGTAGTTGTTGCATCTGTAGATACATTCCTGCACTATGCTGAAGAGATAACGAAAGTAGAACAGGCTGCTATAGGCGCAGCACCAGGTGTTTCTGCATAAGCAGGATTCCTGAACCTGAATAAAACAAGGAGGAAATAAAATGGCACATGGACCTGAATCATCCAGTCTGGCAGAAGTGCTTGACAGGATTCTGGACAAAGGCGTAGTCGTGGATGTATGGGCAAGAGTATCCCTTGTCGGGATAGAGATCCTGACCGTTGAGGCAAGAGTTGTTGTCGCATCTGTGGATACATTCCTGCACTATGCCGAAGAGATAACGAAAGTAGAGCAGGCTGCTATAGGCGCATCATCAGGAGTTCCTGCATAAGCAGGTCTCCTATATTTTTAGGAGTATGAAATTATGACAGAGACAGCAGAAGAGGTGGCTGCCAACCACACGCGCAGGGAATTAGAAGGAATGGCAGAAAAGCTTGGCATAGAGACGCTCGGCATAGGAACCAAAGTTCACTTAGCAGAGGCTATAATCAAGGCAGAAGAGAAAGCAAGTGCAAAAGAAATACCGAAACCTGAGGTAGAAACACCTGAAGTTGAAGAAGCGCCCAGGATGGAAGTACCTGTTAAAGATAAACCCAAACCAAGCATCGGAAAGAAGGGTGTGCTCGCAAAGCGTGCTGCCATAGATGCACAGATAAAAGAGAATGAAGAGGCAGTCGCAGTGATCGGGACAGGTGTCAAAGAGATACAGAATGGTATCAAAGATATGCGGTCTTACATGGATAATAAAGCCATGGAGATGCAAAAAGGTGTTGATGAGATACGCAAGGGAGCACATGAGATTAAGAAAAGCATTGGCGCACAGATAAAAGAGAATGAAAAAGCCGCAGCAAAGATGGGGATGGGAGTTAAAGAGATGCACAAGGGCATCAAAGAGTTGCAAACTTCTATCGATAAAAAAACCGATGAGCTCCAAAAGGGCGTAAACGAGATGCACAGCGGTGTCAAAGTGATACAAAAAGGTATCGAGAATATGGAAACCAGGTTCAAAGAATACCAGAACGAGACTACAAACTATATAAAAGATTTCTACTATGGTTAAACCATAGTAGAGATTTTTTTTATGTGTGCATGTATCGAGTTTCGTTACGAAAAGAGGAGATATGAAATATAAAGAAACACATCCCAGGAAAGTAAGGGGAGAGGCAGTTCACAAAACAAAAGATGAAAAAATGGAGGAATTAACTATCAAAGGGACACAGATTCAGGTGACCATGTCCATGGATGGAACAGAGCTTGAAGTGATTGAGGCAGCCTATCTTGTGCCTGAGGTTGATCACTTCGTTGATGCACCCGATGTAAAAAAGCTGGGCGAGAGGATAAAACAGTGGCTTGCGACCGGCTACCCTGTGCACCTGATAGGACCAACAGGCTGCGGAAAGACAAGTCTGGCAATGCATACAGCAAAAGAACGGGGAAGACCTGTGGTGTGGATCAACGGTGATGAATCGGTCACGACCACAGAACTGATAGGCGGATACTCGCAGATAGAGCAGGAAAGTCTGAGGGATAAGTATATTCACAATGTATTTAAAAGCAGCGATATACTGAAGGCAGACTGGGTTGATAATCCCCTTGCCATCGCATGCAAACACGGCTACACGCTTGTATATAATGAGTTTTCCCGTACAAAACCCCAGGCAAACAATATCCTGCTGTCAGTTTTTGAAGAAGGGATACTTGAACTTCCCACCAAGTTCGGGGAGGAAAGATACATTGAGGTTCATCCGGATTTCAAAGCGATACTGACCAGTAATTCCATTGAATATGCAGGAGTCCACAGACCCCAGGATGCTCTGCTTGACAGGCTTGTGAGCATATACATGGACTACTACAGTTTTGATACGGAGGTAAGGATCGTCCATGAACATACCGGCTTGCCGATACATGATGTCAAAAAGATAGTGAGTATTGTCAGATCCTTGAGAGAGAAACTGCCAGATGCCCAGAAACCTGGAACAAGAGCATGCATAATGATAGGCAAGGGACTGGCAGCTTCAAATGGTTCAGGTGATACAAATTTCGAGCAGCTCTGCATCGACGTAATAGCAGCAAAAACCTGCTCTCCGCTTGACCTGCTGGAGAAACAAAATCTGGTGAAAGACGCCCTTGCGGCGCTGGCATAAGAGGAGATATGGTAAAAGTCAAGGAATCGGTGAATGGAAAGGAAAGACCATAGAAGTGCTCCTCTCTGAAAAAGATGCAAGTGTCTACATTCCATAGGAGAATTTAATATGGCAAAAAATATAAAAGAAATATGCCAGCAAGCGTCTGTCCTGATAGGGAGCATTTTGAACAAGAAACCAGAGAGCATTACAGGCGTGATGAAAGAAGGCGAAGAATGGAAGGTACTGGTCGAAGTGCTTGAGAGAAAGGCAGTTCCTGATACCCAGGACATTCTCAACACGTACGAACTCAAGCTTACAAAAGATCTGGAGTTTACAGGATACAGACGGGTCGGGATGCGCCACCGTGGAGACATGGTTGTGGAAGAAGAGGTGTGATACTGATTGAATAAAAATGCATTAACGGTACCTGCGGGCATAGATGCAATTTTAACAGGGTCGCTGGCTCAGAGCAAGCACATATTGTTCCTGTACACTTCGCATATGAACAGATATGCCGTCCAATCGTCCTTCTTTGCCATGTCCGGTGATGACGAGCATCTGTTGTATATAACCGGCGAGCAGCCTGAGTTAATAATGAACATGTTTGAAAAAAACACTAACCTGTCGGTTATTAGTCCGGAAAATATAGACATCCTGAAAACAATGGGCGGCAAGCTCAGGATAATCATGGATATGAGTTCTATTGATGGTAGGCATGAGAATTTGATGAACCCGTCTAAAATGGATGAAGATCTCTGGGTTCATCAAAGATTGGAGAAATTCCTGACTGAAAATAAAAATAATATTGCGTTATGCATGTATAACATTTCCCGCTTTCCACCTGAAAGAATCCAGAAACTTGCTGCAAGCCACGACAGGCTCATTCTCAATACTCCGGATATCACAGTTCTATCCGGGGAAAATGTGGATGTAACTGATGCCACGATCGAGCGATTCGTCAAGGAGTACCTGGACGTAGTTGTTCTTGCAATGATTGCCAGCAAACCCATGTGCGGTACAGATATAGTGGATATAGTCCACAGGAATTTCAATGTCCTGCTGAGTCCGGGAACTGTATACCCACTTCTGCACAGGTTAAAGAAAGAAGGGCTCCTGGAATGCGAATGCAGCATTAAAAAGAAGGTCTATAAACCAGTAAAGGGCAGAGAAGCAAATATTCTGCGCATACTTGAAGAGCACAGTTTAGCAAATGAATTCCTGACTGACTTTTTGAAATCCAGAAGTTTAGAGGCGAATACGGCATGAATGAGGAGAGCGGGAGATATGTCTATTGCATGATTAGATCCCCAGGTGAAAAAAAGAGCTTTGGGAACATTGGATTTGGAGGAGAGGAAGTTTACACTTTAGAGTATAAGGATTTTGCGCCTGTGGTGAGCAACGCTGCGGTAAAAAAATATGATGTAGGCGATGAAGAAGTTGAACTTCACAGAAAGGTTGTAGAGTTAGTAATGCGTGAGCACAGTGTGCTTCCTGTGGCATACGGCATGGTGTTCAAAAACAAGAAACTGCTTATGGTAGCGATGAGCGCCGGATATAAAGCCATGAAGAAAGCCATGTCTGAAGTTGATAATCGAGTAGAACTCGGGATCAAGGTATTCCTGCCAAAAGAAGCTTTGCAATTGGATGGAAAAGAAAAATGCAAATCGGATTTCCTTGAAGCTCTTAAAAAGAAAGCTGTCCAATCAAAAGAACTCAAGCTGTTCAGCGACCGCTTAGTTCTGAATGCCTCGTTCCTTGTTGACAGAGATAAAATAAACGATTTTTCTGGCGAGGTAGAGCAGCTTGGAAATAAATACCCTGATATTAAAATCCAGTACAGTGGCCCCTGGCCTCCATATAATTTCGTGGATATCCAGATCCTGTCCAGACGAAAGGGAGGGTTTCGGTAATGTTCATAATCGATGATCTTTTGCTTCGGGGACTTGGTATCTCGATACCTGGATTGGATCTTATCTGGACGCTTGAACAGATAAAGGATTTCGCATACAGGGAACTGTACAATCCTGATAAGATAAAGAATAAGATAAAAGAGAATAGGTTGATTTTCGAGTTTGGGGAAATAACCACGGACGAATACGAGAAGACAAATGCGAAGCTGTTGCAGGAACTTAAACTTGCAGAACGGGGGGCTGAGATGAATCTTAGCGTAAGAACCGATATACTGGGAGCGAGATGAAAGAAAAAATGGAATTGAAAAATTCACCAGCGCAGGTGTTTGCAGAAAATCTCCGGGACTTTTTGAAACTTCTTGAGGAGATGGAGAGCAAAAAAGAGAACGTGAGAACCGCATCCGGAGAGCTTGAAGGACCCTTCAATTCAAAGGCTGCATATGGTTATACTGTGAGGCTGGGAATCGGGGAGAATGATTTTCCTTTTAGAAGGGGTTTTCACCCCCGTCCGCGCCCCTTGACTCATGTCCGATCAACTAAAAGAAAAAAAGGTGAGATAAATGACAGATGTAAAAGAAGAATATAAAAAGATAATGGAAAAATTATCAAAAGATATCAGGGATCAAAAGGGGCATAGACAAATAAGGAGGTGTTCATAATGGTTGATTCAATTGGAAGAGCCCCTGTTGGAAGATACGATACGATAAGGAGAAAAAAAAGGAACTTTTTGCAAAGGACGATACAAAAAATGGAGCAGTGGCGTGACAAAGCCAGAATAAATTTATTTCAGCAGAGAGAAAGATATAAACTAAAAGTTAAAAGCAATCAGGCTTTAATGAGCGCTAAAAAAGCAGGTAGAATGCCAAATCTCAATCCGAGCGCGGTTGCTATAGGGGATAAACCAAAGTCACGAGAATACGGAGTGACGCATTCTACCCTTCCATTAAAACCTAAATATTCCATAGTTAAACCAGCAAAGAGAATATACGGCAATATATGGAAAAGACTTGAAAGGGAGGATAAAACATGACAGGATTAATACCTGAAGGTTCTGGAGGTCTTGCCGATGCGGTAGAGCGGATACTGGACAGGGGTCTTGTAATCAACGCTGATATTTCTGTCTCCGTTGCCGGCACTGAACTTCTTGGCATCAAGATAAGGGCTGCTTTAGCCTCATTTGAGACAGCGGCACTGTATGGTCTTGATTTTCCATCCGGGACAAACTTAAACGCTGCAGGATGGAGAGAGGCTGACAGAATAAAGGCAAAGACTGAATATGTAAATCGGAGGGAGGGACATTTATTAATCGAAGACGGCTGCCCCGTATCCGGACTGGAAAATCCCCAACTGAAGACCGACATGGCGTGATAAAAAAGGTCAGTAAAGAGGAAAAGGCATTTCATTACCGCTGTCCTGCATGTCACTATCTTGTGGAAAAGGACGTGCTATTCGCACAGTGCTGCCCGATATGCGGCTGGATAAGTCCGCTTGTGATGTCGAGAAAATTGGATGCCGGGGAGAACAGCCTGCATGTAGACGTCACTGAGGAAGAGGATATTATAAGGATTACAACCGAACTGCACATGGTTGATGATAATATAAGGCTCGATGTTATTGAAAAAACATACAGGAACGGTGTACTGGAGGTACAGCTCAGGAAGGCAGGAAGGTGAATATCATGGATATTGAGAAAAACAAGAAAGAAACTAAAGAGAAAAGAGTTGACTATGATGATAAAATTAGAAAGCTTGAAAAAAAAATAGAGAAGCTTGAAATGAAAGGAAAAGGGGGAGAGACCAGAACGATAGAAAGCGTTGTGGGGCAGTTAATCCCGGGCCTGGGCGGGATTGTCAGAGCTCTTGAAAAGTCCTCTCCGGAATTCAGGAGGAGGATCGCACAGACAGATGCAGAGATCGAGCACAGGTTAGAATCTGGCTGGAGCATAAAGCCCAGGGTGAACTACGGAATATCTATAAGACCCCTTACAGAGCGAAAAGGTATAAAGCCAAAAAGTTTGAAAAAGGAGCCAGAGGAGGAAAGAGTAGAAACTGATGCGGGGGAGCCAATTATTGACATTTTTGAGGAAAAGGATTACATTTCGGTGATAGCGGAACTTCCAGGTATAGAGGAAAAAGACATAGAAACAAAACTAAAAGGTGATGCACTTGAAATTTCTGCCGGGAAATATTGCAAAACGATCAGACTGCCGTCTGTTCCGAAATCAATTATTGAGAGAACCTATAATAACGGCATATTGCAGCTTAAGATAGAAAGGGAAGGCAATGCCGGTTAACATCGATGAGGACAATCTTAAACAGGGTCTGCTCGGACTGGTTGTGGCGCTCGTGGAGATTATACAGGAGGTGCTCGAACGGCAGGCTATACGAAGAATGGAAGGTGGAAGGCTGAGCGATCAGGAGATCGAGAGGCTTGGCATGGCATTGTCAGACCTGAATGAGGCACTCGAAAACATAAAGAAGGACAATGACCTCGAGGAAGCCGTGAACTCAGTGCGGGATGGGCTTGATCAGGTAGCTGATAAGGTAATAGACAAATTCCTGAATCCAGAAAGGTTGGCTGAGGAGGTCAAAAAGGTATGAGCGAGGAAATATGGAAGGGGAGATACCTGTATTGCATTATCAACAGCGGCGCTGAGTTATTTTTTGATAATATTGGTATAGAGGACAATGAGGTATATACAATTCCCCATAAGGATATTGCTGCAGTTGTTCACTCATGCGAAGCAAAACCCTATGAGACAAAGGATAACGAAAAGGTAAAGGAGTGGATACTTGCGCATAATTATGTAATTGACCATGCTACTAAAAAATTCGGCACTGTTCTACCATTTTCCTTCGATGCCATAATCAGGGGGAATGATGATGCAGTCAAAGATTGGCTGGGTGGGAGTTATGAGAAACTCAAGGGGGAGCTTGAGAGGGTTGAGAATAAGGCAGAGTACTCGGTGCAGATCTTCTGCGATCATGAAAAGTTAAAAGAGATGCTCATGAGTACGGATCAGGAAGAGAAGATGGAAAAAATGTCAAAAGGAGCAGCCTATCTGCTTCAGAAGCGGTTTGAACTGAAAGTAAAGGATGTGATTTCAGCAGGGATATCTAAGCTTGCAAGTGAGTTCGGCTCCAGGATAAGAGAACAAGTTGAAGAATCAAAGGTTGAGGAGAATACCTTGCAGGTGCCTGAAAAATATAAGGATAAAAAACTTATCGTAAGACTTTCCTGCTTAGTCCATGAAGACAAAGTTGAAAAGCTCGGCGAGGTGCTGGATGAGATTAATAAACGTGATGGGTTTGCTGTTCGCTTCACCGGACCCTGGGCGCCATTCAGTTTTGTTGAGTTGAAGGAGATTTGAAAGTGAAGCCTGAACGGGAGAACGACCTGGTGGATTTGCTGGACAGGCTGCTGAACAAGGGGCTCATATTGAATGCGGATTTGATCATATCTGTTGCAGGCGTACCTCTTATTGGAATAAGCCTGAAAGCTGCACTTGCAAGCATAGAGACCATGATCGACTACGGGATGATGGAAGCATGGGACAAAAATACAAGGGAGTGGTATGCTAACAACATAGCAAAGACATCAGTGCAGCTTATGGAAGGCGAGGACATCATTTTAAAGACATTTGGTTCTATCTGGTACAGCCAGGGAATTATTAACACGTGGAGACCTGGCTTCTGGTACCTTACGAATAAGAGGCTTTTCCTGTTGAGGGAGGAGATGCTTTTTGAGACCTCCATAGACAGGATTGAGGCTTGCATGTTAAAGGCGCAGACTCACTTCAATAAGGAGCGCAATGTGCTCATTCTGCAATACGGCGGCGAAGTTGTGCGTATTTATGTATCAGATATAATGGGGCTTAAGGAAGCGATTGAGAAAGTTTCTGGAAAGAGGCTTGAAAAAGAAATCATAGCACAGGTTTTACTGAAGGAGAGATGCTGATGACAGACTTTGGTATTTTGAAGAAAGTTGACATAAAGGAGATCTGGAAAAACGAGACATCAGAATTTACAGTTTGGCTATGCAATAATCTTGCTGCCCTTGGTAACGTCCTAGAAATGGAATTGGAGTTGGAAAAAAGAGAAGCTGACGTAGGTGACTTTTCCCTGGACATTTTAGCTAGAGACATTGGCCGTAATCGGTTGGTAGTCATAGAAAACCAATTTGGGAGAACCGATCACAAGCATTTGGGTCAGTTATTAACGTATGCAGCCGGCTACGATTCGTCCGCTGTTGTTTGGATTGCAGAAAAATTGAGAGAAGAGCATAGGCAGACATTAGACTGGCTGAATCAAAATACTACTGAGAATATTGATTTTTACGGTGTTGTAATAGAGGTTATTCAAATTGATAATTCAAGACCCGCCTATAATTTCAAATTGGTCGCATTTCCTAATGAGTGGAGAAAAACAAATATCACTTCTGCAACACAAACATCAGAAAAGAGAGAGGCGTACCGGACATATTTCCAGAGTTTAATTGATGCGTTGCGTGCAAAGAATTTTACAAATGCACAGAAGGGAAAGCCTCAAAATTGGTATTCATTCTCTTCTGGCATACAAGGCGTTATTTACAGCAATAGTTTCGCTCAGGGCGGCCGTGTTCGTGCGGAAATATACATAGACAGAGGGGACTCTAAATTAAACAAAGAACTATTTGACAAACTGCTTGAACTTAAAGATGAACTCGAAAAGGAATTTGGCGAACCACTCGAATGGGAACGTCTTGATAGTAAACGTGCTTCAAGAATTGCCATTTATAGACTCGGAAGTATTGAAGAAGATGAAAAGGCACTTGAAGAAATTAAAGATTGGTCGATAGAGAGATTATTGAAGTTCAAGAAAGTCTTTGCGCCAAAAATTAAAAAATATTTATGAACTATGGAAACGCCAAGCCATCGCATAACAGCTGGGTTTGCATCGCTCCAATCTTCATATCCGACGTTGGGGTCGCTCCATGTGCCCGCTATATTATTGAGATTAAGATTGACCTTGGCAGGTACACGGCACAAACCCACAACATTATACACAATCGGTTTCGGGCGCCGAAAATACACATATAAATCAGCGTAGCAATAGTTATAGTGGCGAGGTGCATTACAATAATGAATTATATGAAAATCATTACATGGGCTCTTATTGGTTTTGCTATATTCGAGCCCATCCATTAATTCCTTTTGCAATAGCTTATAGCCGAGTTTTTATAATCAAGTTCCGAAGTGGTCATGAAAACGAACCGCAAATGAACGCAGATCAGAGGAATCGGATAAGAATAAAAAGTTACCAGGGTTTTATAGATAATTAAACCGCAGATGAACGCAGATAAACGCAGATAAAAGATTTATAATTTATATACATTAATTACTTTTCGGGAATGATTAATCTGCGCTCGTATGCGGTTGCATAATTCTGAGACTATCCATCTAGCCCTTAGCAACCTCTTTCCA
>DYGR01000002.1 GCA_020724545.1 Candidatus Methanoperedens nitratireducens | reverse complement strand
TGGATACAGCGTGAACCGATGTTTCGGTTCTGTTTAATACTGGATCACAGTTGCTGCGAACGTGCGGAATATCCGTAGGTGTGTATGTATTTCTTTCTTCTAACTGCTGCATATTTTAGTATGCCTCCTGGTCAACCTGTTACCCTTGCTCCTCACGGAACAAGCCCCTCCCGAAAGGGAGGGGTGATTGACGCGTTTTCCTCGTTCATAGTAACTCAAATATATATATAAACATTTCTCAGGAATCTCTGTTCCCTCTGTTGTTCTGTTCCTGCTGTATCAGTCTGTTTATGCCCTCAAGCACAGCTTCAACAGAGGCCATTATGATATCTGTGCGGGCTCCGCGAGCTGTTATTGTCCTGCCTCCTTTACTGAGCTTTACCCAGACCTCAACCAGAGCATCAGTCCCGCCTGTTATAGCATCCACATGGTACTCATCTAACTGAATATCGGCAACGCCTGATACAGCTTTTTTCAATGCGTTGATGGCTGCATCAACAGGTCCTGTCCCTACGCCTGCCTCTACTACGTGGTTCCCGTTTACCTTCAACCTGATAGAGGCTGTAGGCATCACGGTATTTCCAGCAACGACTGTGAGTTCTTCAAGCCTGACTTTGGCTTCCTGGTATATCCCGAGCACGGTCTCTGTAATTGTCTGAAGATCTGCGTCTGTGACATGCTTTCCTTTATCTCCGAGCTCTTTCATTCTTGTGACGATATCATCGATCTGCTCCTCACTGGCAGAGAGTCCCAGTTCCCTCAGTGCAAGAACAACAGAGCTTCTGCCCGCATGCTTTCCGAGCACGATTCTGCGCTCACGCCCAACAAGTTCGGGTGTGATGGGTTCATACGTGGCAGTGTTCGCAAGCAGTCCGTGAACATGGATGCCTGCTTCGTGGGTGAAGGCATTTCCACCCACTATCGCCTTGTTTGGGGCAACAGGGATTCCGCTTAACCTGCTCACAAGCCGGGATGTTGTGTACAGGCCCTTAAGATCGATTTTTGTTTTATGTTTATATAATGAAAAAAGCGCCATGACCACTTCCTCAAGCGATGTATTCCCCGCCCGCTCGCCAATGCCGTTAATGGTGACATGCGCCTGGGCCGCTCCGGCCCGCAGTGCTGCAACCGTATTGGATGTTGCCATACCGAAATCATTGTGGCAGTGGACACTGATGGGTGCACCAAGCAGTGATAAGTCGCTGAAAATATCGTATGATCTCTCTGGAGTAAGAATCCCGACTGTATCACAGAAACACAGCCTGTCAGCACCTGCTTCTATCCCGGCATTGTAAACGGATTTAAGATAACCAAGATCAGCACGGGATGCATCTTCCCCGCTCAGTTCCACGACCAACCCATGCGATTTTGCATACTCTGTCATCTCAACAGCTATACCGAGCACAGCCTTGCGGTCTTTTTTTAATTTTTGCTGTATATGAAGATCAGAGACAGGTACGACAAGATGTATGGAATCCACATCGCAGCTTATGGCGCTATCGATATCCTCCCTGCGGATACGGCAGTAGCTGCATATTTCTGCATTCAACCCTTCGCCTGCTATTTTTTTAATAGCTGTGCGCTCACCATCTGATGTAATAGCAGAACCCGCTTCCAGGATATCTACACCAAGACTGTCGATCTTCCTTGCGATCAATAGCTTGCTCTCTGTCGTGAGAGAGACTCCGGGTGTCTGTTCGCCATCTCTTAATGTTGTATCAAGTATTTTTATTCCGTTAAATAAAACGATCCCTTCTATTCATTATATCACCTTGGTGAGCCTCTAAGTAAGCTTCCTATTAGAAAAACCTATCTACAATCTCAACTGCCCTGGCGATGAGTTGCGCGCTCTTCTCAAGGTCGCTCATACTCAGTACAGATACAGGTGTGTGGATATATCGTGTTGGCATACTGATAACGCCCGAGGGTACACCTTCACGCGACAGATGTATTGCAGAAGCATCTGTTGTCCCTCCAGTACCTACTTCAAGCTGGTAGGGGATGTTGTTTGATTCTGCTGCCTCTTTTAACCACTTCAATACAGGCTCAGGTACGATTATTCCCCGCCCCTCGGCATCGCTTACAGTAATAGATGGCCCTTTACCCATCTCGATGGCAGAGTGTTTCTTCTCAATGCCAGGATGGTCGCCGGTGATCGTGACATCGGTGGCTAACGCAACATCAGGTTTTAATCCAAAAGCAGATGTCCGTGCTCCTTTTAATCCCACCTCTTCCTGCACTGTGAATACGGCATGGACTGTGGCTTTGATATCTCTCATCTGCCCGAGCGCCCCTATGAGCATCGCACAGCCTGCGCGGTTATCGAAAGCCTTGCCTGTAACCCGATCATTCCCGAGCGGTTTTAGCTCCATATCCGGGGTAATCGGCGTTCCTGTCCTTACACCGATTTTTTCCGCATCATCCTTGCTCGTGGCACCCACATCGATAAACATATCTTCGGCATTGACTGGCTTTTTCCTATCCTCCTCTTTCATGGCATGGGGAGGCTTTGAGCCTATTACGCCGTACACAGGGCCGTGCTCTGTATGCAGTATCATTCTCTGGTTAAGAAGCGTCTGGTCAAACCATCCTCCGGTTTTGGTGAAGCGGGCAAAACCCTTGTCATCAACGTATTTTACCATAAGACCGATCTCGTCCATATGTGCTGCAAGCATCACGGTGGGTGAGCCCCCGCGCCTTGTGGCAATAAGATTCCCCATCTTATCGGTCTTGATCTCATCCACATATGGCCTTACTTCGTTCTCTATGATCTGTCTTACATTTCCTTCATATCCTGAAACACCATGTGCATTCGATAATCGCTCTAAAAGGTCTCTTGGGTCACTCATAAGATTCACTCGTTCTAATTGTAAGAAAGAATAATTAAGCTATTGGAGGAATAGCATTTGGACTTAAAAATTTAACTGTTTTTATCTAATAAAAATAACCCCCACCATCGGGTTATAATTGCTTTAATTTATGACGTGCCAGTGTATGCGATGGATCCAGTTCAAGCACCCTTCTAAAACATGCCATGGCTTCGTTCTCCCTTCCGAGTACCTTGAGTGCCACTCCTTTATCATACCATGGTTTCGTACTCCCAGGATCGATTTCTATTGATCTATCAAACGCCTTGATGGCTTCATTCATGCGGTCAAGTTCTTTGAGAACAGCACCTCTCTCATGCCATAGTTTTGGGTCATTCGGCTCAAGCTCAATAGCTCTTTCATAGATATGAAGCGCATTGTCGTATGCTTTTATAGAATCATGACGTATATCAAGAGCTGCAAGGTCTGCGCCTTTTAGTTTCCATATCGCCCCCTTTCCATATAATGCGCTCAGGTTCTCCGGATCTTTCTTGAGTGCTTTATCAAGCAGAGCAAAACCCCGGGCATATTGCCTTCTGAGCCCTGTAATCAATCCTTTGCGGGCAAGTGCCTCTATATTATCAGGCTCAAGTTCAAGCACCCTCTCATATGCCAGAAGTGCCTCTGCGTCTTTCCCCAGGTCTGATAGTATCGATCCCTTCTCAAACCAGATCTTTGTATTGTCTGGTTCAAGCTGAAGAAGCCTGTCGTATATCTCCAGTAATAGAGAATCCTTTTTCAGTTCCTTCAATATAATTGCTTTTTCAGATAGCAATTTAATATTATCAGGCTCAGATTCAAGTACTCTATCATATGCTTCCAGTGCTTCATCCAGTCTGCCAAGGTTCACAAGTACGAAACCCCTCTCATGCCATGCTTTTGTATTCATGGGGTCAAGTTTCAGAAAATTTTCATAGGCCTCAAGTGCCGCAGGATATTGCTCAAGTATAAGGTGGATAGATGCTTTACCATACCAGGCTTTAAGATTGTCCTTATCGGCGTTCAGAATGTTCCCATACGCTTCAAGTGCTTTATCATATTTGCCCAGGCGCTTATAATCCTCAGCCTCCGGCATAAAATCCTTTTTTTCCGTTTTCTTTAAAAATCCGCCTAATCTCATAACTACCTCAGTCTCAGGATTATTAATCCAGAGTATAATTCTATTTTTGTAGTATTTTCACATTATATATCTATCTACAGTTGCATCCTAAACAATAAGAATATATAGACGTTCAAACATTACGAAAACTACATTATTATAATCGCAAATCGCTGCATATTTTGGAGGCCTTTGATGCTGAAAGTAAATAATCTGGTTAAAGACTATGTGATTGATTCTGATACAATCAGAGTCCTGGATGGAGTAAGCTTTGATATAAAAGAGGGTGAAATCCTCGGTATTATAGGTAGAAGCGGAGGTGGTAAATCTACGATACTTAAGGTCTTACGTGGTATTGAGCCGCTCACAGATGGTAGTTTTGAGCTTGATGGGTTCACTGTTAGACCTGGCGCTTCACACGCGGATATCAAGCAACTCCAGAAAATGACTGCCATTCATCTCCAGCGAAACTTCGGGTTATGGCCCGGCGCTACTTATGAGAATGTGCTTCGCAGGCTCTATGTCGAAAAATGCGGGTTTGAGATGCTGCCTGAGAAAGATTCACCGTATTATGATGAATTGTATGAAAAAAGCATGGAGTATTTGAAGATCGTAAACCTTGATAAAAAAGCGGAGCATTTCTCAGCAGTGCTCAGCGGAGGAGAGAAACAGAGACTGTTAATCGCAAGGCAGCTTGCCGCAAATCCCTCTCTTCTTCTTCTGGATGAGCCTGCAACCATGACGTGTCCTGCAACAAAACAGGAGGTTCTTGATTCAATAAAGAACGTAAACGAGAAACTGAAGCTCAAGACCCTTGTAGTTTCCCATCTTCCTGAAGTTCACTCCTATCTTGCCCACCGTGTTCTGTGGCTTGAAGGCGGCAAGATAATAGAGGAGGGAGAGCCTGAGGAAGTATTAAAGAAATTCATGAAGAGAATGAAACCTGTTATTCCTATGCCAGAGCGCAGATCTGATAAAACTGTGATCAAGGTAAACAATATCTCAAAGAGATACTGGCTTATCAGGCAGGGCGAAGTGCTTGATCTTGATAGCATTAATGCCGAATTCAAACAGGGTGAGATCGCTGCACTCATCGGCCCCAGCGGAGCAGGGAAAACAACGCTACTTCATGCCATGGACGGACTCGTTTATCCTGATGATGGTGAGATAGAATTCCTGGTTGATAATGAATGGATTGATATGTCAACATATTCACCAAGGAGAATGGAGGTTAGAAGGATTACCAGCATCATGTACCAGGAGTTCGCGCTCTCTCCCCACTCCACGATAAAACAGCAGCTTGCGTACAGACTGGGTGTAAAGGGGCAGCATGTTGTAGAAGAAGCAAGGAAACGTGCTAAAGAATTTGGTATATCAGATAAGGACCTTGATGAGCTGTACAGGATGACTGACATGCCTGAGGAGAATGCAAAGGAGATATTCGCAAGAATGGGTTATACACCGGCTATACTGAGCGTACTTTTCCCAAGCCATCCGCTTACAGAAGTGATGAACTACGCAAAGCCTATCTTTGAAGCTGTCGGTTTGCCACTGAGCATTCTTGATGTCAAGCCATATCAGATGAGCGGCGGTGAGAATGTGAGAGCTGCTCTTGCTTTAGCACTGTCATCAAAACCCTCAATCCTGCTGCTGGATGAGCCCTTTGGTGATCTTGACCCGATAACGCTCAGGGATGTTGCAAATTCACTGAAGAATATTAATAAAGTATTCAATACAACTATCATATTCGTAAGTCACCATGTAGATTTCATAAAAGAGGTCGCACAGAGAGCGATATTGATAGATAAAGGGAGTATTATCGCTGATGGAGATCCAAAAGAGGTCTGCAATGAGTTCATAAGAGCAAGCAATGCGCGGTACCTTGATTGCAGCCATTATAAATAGGGATAACTATTTGGTAATATAATTACATTTTTCATAAAAATGGCAGGACTATTAAAAAAGATATTGATCTACTTTACAGTAGTTTCCATTTTGCTTATCATAATAACCGGCAGTCTTTACATAATCCTCGGAGGCAGGGATTTTGGTATATCAAAGAACAGGGTTGAAGTGATCTATGTGCAGGGAGTGATGCTGACAGGCAGCATCCCTACAGGGTTTGGAATCGCCACATCAGAGGATATAACAAAAAGATTAAAAGATGCATCTGAGGATGAGGGAGTAAAAGCTATTGTACTGCGGATAAATAGTCCAGGGGGCTCTCCTGCAGCGGCTGAGGAGATCGTGGCTGCTATGAAAAAAGTTAAAAAACCGATTGTCATCTCCATGGGTGATGTTGCGGCCAGCGCAGCATATTATATCAGTGTGCCTGCTGATAAGATAATCGCCAACCCCGATACCATTACAGGCAGCATCGGGGTGATATGGGAATTCCAGAACAGATCAGCCTTCTATGAGAATGAGGGAACTTCATTCTATATAGCAAAATCCGGTGAGTTGAAGGATATGGGCGGAGACTGGAGGGGCTTAACAAACGAGGAAAAGAAGTATGCAGATCAGATAGTCTCAGAAGCTTACGGTCGCTTCGTAGAGGAAGTTGCAGAGGGCAGGAACCTCTCCCTTAGCAAAGTCAAGGATATTGCAGATGGCAGGGTTTATACAGGTGCTAAAGCTAAGGAACTGGGGCTTATAGATGATTTCGGGAGCCTTGATGATGCAATCGAAGCTGCTGCCCTGCTTGGCGGGATAAAAGGTAAACCAGAAGTTACCTATGCCAATAAGCCATCGCTATCACGGCTGCTGTTCAGCGATGGAATTATCGAGCTGTCCCGATTCACAAGCTATTACGATGACAGCCCCTATGGACGGCTGCTCTCGGTGCAGTGATCGATGCAGTAATTCAAATATGTGATTTTTGCCTGGTATGTCGCTTTTTGATATCCGATACTTTAGCCTGTAGTTCTTTGGGAAGATCCTCTTTTAATTCACCTGAGTAATAATCATAACGTGCAGCCAGGGATATCTTCGAGGCAACAGCCCTTGAGATCTTTCCACGAAGCCTTCTGGGGGCAGTATTTATGAGTGGATGCCTGAAGATCAGGCCGTGCTTCGGAGATGTGGCCCTGCCCCTCAGGTGCTTGAAAAGCGCATTGTTTGCTCCTATCACCTGTACCGTACTTGAGGGCATAGAAGCGAGCTTCTCAAGACCTCCGGCAATACTCAAAAGACGTGCCCCCAGTGTGTGTCCTGCGATGCCTGTAAGATTCGGTGCTGTACTGTGCATGCTCTCCTTAAGATACTCTTCTATAGAGAGGCGTGTTTCATACAGGTCGATAATATTTGAGGCCAGGCTTTTCATGATTTTTAGATCCGGCTCATCGCTCTTGAGTATATACCTGGCAAGCTCGCTGCCCTGCAGATCCGTCCCATTAAACAGCATGTACCATTCCTTCAGTCTCTCAGCAAGGATATTGGCTGTCCTGTCGATATCGTCAATGGCTTCGACTGCCGCGATGATCTTCCTATCCTGTGTCAGGGCCTGTGCTATCTTGTTTTTAACAAACCTGATATTGATATCATGAAGCAAGAGATCGTATTCTTCGTGTGATGATACAAAGCCGTATTCCACTGCCAGGTCGCGAAGATCAACACCTGCAACCTTTCCCCTTAATAACAGTGGTTCACCGGTAATGCGATCTATGATAGAGTCGGGATCTTTTTGAAACAGTTCAACCCCGGCTATTCTATCTCCAGCAACTGTGAATATCCCGAACCATGTTCTTATTTGCATGCGCTTATCTTTTCCTGATTTGAATGTGGTAGATACGAAAACTATAGGTTTTCTTCATTGATATTTAGATATACCTATAGGTTTATATAATTAGAGTTTATATCGAGAGGCAGTGTCATGAAACATATAGTGACTATTTCAATGGGCACGATTCATCCTGCCCCCTGGCCCCACGCTATAAAATCAGCTCAAAATAGACCTGAACTGAGAAAGATCTGTTTAATCATACCTTTAATATTCTTAGTATTAGCTGCAGTATCAGGGTGCATAAGTACCATCCAGGAAGAATCAAAATATGAGGATATCAGTGTTCAGCAGGCCAAAGAAATGATAGATCGCGGTGAAGTTTTCATTCTGGACGTGCGTACCCAGGAAGAATATGATACCGGACATATCGAGGATTCAACGCTAATCCCTGTTCAAGTGATTGATAAAAGGCTTGATGAGATACCGAGGGATAAGAAAATACTGGTATATTGCAGAACAGGACATCGAAGTGTCCAGACAAGTGAGATACTGGTCAATAACGGATTTAAAGAAGTTTATAACATGAAGGGAGGAATTATTGGCTGGACTGATGCCGGATATGAAGTAGTGAAGTGAATTGTTTAAATTGGTGAACGCTGAGAAAATTAAGTTATTTATTCTCTTTGCCCTACAACCCCATTCTCCTCGCAATCTCCCCGACTCCCTGCAGCGCCGCCGAATCCTCTGGTAATTCAGCAAGAGGCCTCCCTTCAAGATCAAACTCAGCAAGAATCTCATCAAAAGGCACAACGCCCACAAGGTCCATCTTTAACTCCCTTGCGTACTCTTCTATGCGCGCGCGGTTCTCAGGCGTGACCTTGTTGGCGATCACATGCATTTTCCTGATATTCAGGTTGAGCGATTTAGCCAGCTCCCGTATCCTCTCTGCAGTCTGCAATCCCCTGCGCGAGCCGTCAGTAACGACAAGAAGCTCATCCACATCGCGGATTATCCTGCGCGATAGATGCTCAAGCCCTGCCGCGGTATCGATTATTGTCAGGTCGTAGTTTTTAAGCACCCTGTCCATTATCCCGCGCAGGAGGTTATTAGCAAAGCAATAGCATCCGGAGCCCTCAGGCCGCCCCATCACCAGGAGATCGTACCTTGGCATCTCGGTCAGAACCTCGTAAACCTTGGATTCCAGAACCCTCTCCTTATTGGTATCTGGAGGCATCCTGTCACGCTCCTGCAGCATGAACTCCCGCATATCCCCTATGGTCTTATCGATTTTGATGCCGAGCACATCAGGCAGGTTGGAGTCTGGATCTGCGTCGATGGCAAGGAGCGTCTTTTTTCCCGATGTCAGGTGCTTTATCAGCATCCCGGCTACAGCAGTCTTGCCCGTTCCGCCCTTGCCTGTAATTGCAATTACCTTCATGGCCAAATACAGGAGAAACACTTAACAAATCTGCGTTCATCTGCGTTTATCTGCGGTTCCTTATTTTTTATCCCTACAGAAAGGAATATATAATCTCTCACTTATCCTTGCCTCGCAGTATAATGCGGTCAATAGTAATCTTTGCGTTCTTGAAAACAAGCTTTACACCCTCGCCCCCGAACTGGAACTGCGGCATTGCAGGCATTCCAGCAGGCATTGCCATTGCAGGCGCAGGCATTGACCAAGCTGGCGCTGATGCCGCCGCAGCCTCACCGGGCGCTACCTCAGGCGCTGCCTCTTCCTTTGCCCAGCGCTGGGTTATAGGATGCTGTTTTTTCTCAAGATAATCCCGAAGGGTCTTTAAGTCGCTGACCTCTTCCTCTGTAGGTATCTTATCCGCAAGCTCAGGAGGTATATCTGCCTTTATCTTCTCCCTCAGGTTCTTTGGCATCCAGACAACGCGATTCCAGCCTCCGTCAGCCTGTATGAACTTGGGTGATCGGAAATAGTTTATTCCCACGCCAAGGAAACCGATGATCTGCTTTCCTCCGCCTGTCTGGCCAGCCATTGTGGAGAAGGCCAGTCCGTTTGGCGCATTGCCGCTGAAATCGCGGTCAACCCATGCGATACCGTCCACCTCAGGGATATAGAATCCCACTACCTCAAAGCATCCGCAGCTTGTATGCGGGTATTCGAAGAACGAATGCAGCTTGATGCGGGTATATTCACCCCCTGATAGAGAGGCGGCTTTCTCATTCACGCCTGAGTATTCTCCTCCGGTCTCATCAAGGACTTCGCCTTTTTGTATGGCGAACTGTGGCCCTTCTGGATCTACCTTGGCAGCAGCGCGCCCATCAAACCAGTTGATCGCTCCGCACAAGGATATCCTGTCCGGGGTCACAACGCACACATTCGTGGGTGCAAAGCTCTGGCACAATGTACAGCCGTAGAACACATCCACATCCTCATCATGCAGACCTCGCGTCCTTGCATCCCTTGCATCGTAAATTTTTACGGCCTCAGCCCTTTGCTTCTCAACCTCATCAGGGTCTGTGATATAAGTGGCTTCTATTTTCTCAATAAAAGGCAGCTCATTCTTAAAAAGCATCATGGTCGCTCTGGCTATCTGCTCAAGCGACTTTAGCCCTTTTTTAATTGAATCATTGCTTATCCGCACCCAGACATCATAGCGCTGGTTCAAGTGCATATACCCCTGGATATAGTTCTGGAAATCATGGTTTCGCCGCTCCACTATTGCCTCAAGGTCAGGCTCAACTAATTTGCCAGCGATCCGGTAGATCATCACATAGGGGTGTCGGGAACCTTCCTGCATCTGGTGTAGATCAGGTCCGATGAGGGTAAACTTTCCATCCTCGATCTCATCCAGATCTGCTGCCCTGACAAGCTCAAATCCTCGCGACTTCGGTCCTGCGAGTTCAACATACATATCATCTTTTCGTACACGCTCACCCTCAAACATGGGTGAGATTTCAAAGGGAAATTCATTTGCCATAATCTTCATCCTGTCTTATTATTTATCTTTTCGTAACTCTGCTATAACCTCATCAAGCGCTGCAATAAACACATCGTTCTTCAGGTTGCCGAACGACATATCCGCATTCGGGTGATAGTATCTATCCATAGATATTACTTTTATTCCTGAAAAATTCTTAAGGGCCGATATAGCCTGCGATGCGTAATAATATGTTATCCCGAAAAATACCACAAGGTCGTATCCGCCTTTTCCGTCAAATCCCGGCCAGCCGGGATCGCACAGGTACGATGCCAGTGCGTGCATGTTCTCATAGTGTACATCAAGCCCTTTATCCCCGAGTGATGTATAGGCGTTCCCAACAGCAGCTATCTGAATTCCGGATTTTCCTATTGTAACTGCTCTTTCAAGCACATCCCTGTCGTGAACCTCAGAGCCCACGATCAAAAGCGGCCGCTTTGCTTTTGCAAGCATTTTTCCGGCTACAGAGGGCATAACAGCTTTTGCCATCTTCGGCCCGGGGATATTGCCTGTGTCAAAGGGTACTGCCTGGCGCGTTGTATCTATTGCCTTTACAGCCGAAGTCATTTATTGACCCCCCTTGCACAGCCTGGGAACATTGGTAGGCTGGAGTGAGACATCGACCTTCCTCAGCGGTCCTTCTGTTATCTTTTTCTTATCCCAGTCGATCCTCCATCCCTTCCCCTCAAGTAACTTCATGAGCTGCTCCCTCTTCGCAACAGGGAGATCGGCCTCGCTTCGTACATAGGTATGCCAGTCATCAGGCATCTTTTTGAGATATTTCTCACTCAGTTCTATATAGTGTGTGAGTTTTATAGCCCTTCCAAGGCTGTTATCGCTTGGCCTGAAGCACAGTTTTGCAAGAAGCGGCATCAGCTCTTCTTTTGTCCCTGCCGTGATCAGGAGATGCTCGGGCGCAGGTTCAACATTGACCACAGAGCCATCCCTTGCATCCAGTATATTCCAGTTCTCTTTCCTGTATGGCTTGCCTATGAAAGCTCGCCTGTATTTAGTCCCGTGCGGCCCGGCAACTACAGGAATACCAAGCCTGTTGCATCCTGTGGCGATCGCAAAAGCCTTCTGCGAGTACGCACCCCATGCTACTCCAACTGCTCCAATCCTGTTCAGCACATAATCAGCAATCTCCTCCCAGTTTCCTTTCGTTTTTCTTCCTGCGAATATGGATGCCACTTTTATTGTGGTTGCAGCGATGTGAGAATTTGAAACGCATGAGCCTGTGTTCAGAAGATTGCCTTTTATAAACCTGCCAGGATAGCGCTCATAAAGTGTTTTTCCTTCCTTATCCTTATACATTCCTATATCCATAGCAGCACAGCCTGATGATACGATGATATAACTGCGCTGGAGCATCTCTTCAACCATATCGTATACATCTCTCGTACCATCTGGATAATTGCCGCAGCCCACAAAGGCAAGCACGCCTGGCGTGGTGCCGAGTACAAGGTTTCTCCCCTCTTCACGTATCTCAGGGTCGCCTATCTGTCCTCTTCCAATCCTGACCTTGCCCCTCTCTTCTCTTATTACACGCTGGGATGCTTTTTCGATCACATTCAGCACAGGGATATCCACAGGACAACTGTAATCGCACCGCCCGCAGCCGATGCATTTGTCGTGCAGTATCTCAAATGGCGCAAGGTCACCGCTTACTGCCGCCACCATCGCATCTGCGATAGGCAGACCCTGTGGACAGTCCCGGGTGCACTGAAGACATTTTGTGCATTTTGCAACGAGTCTCTTGAATTCATTCTCATCTGGAAGCGCAGTCAATCCTTTGGCTTTCCTTATGGGCCACATTTTCATGGCAAGCTCTGGAACCAGGTCTCCTACCTTCTCAAGATCAAGAATCAGAGCACCGGCGTGTTTTCCGCTCACAAGGTCATCTATAATCGCATCAACGCTGTCATTTGAGCGGTCAGGCAGACCGTATGTGATTTTTTCATTGGTGGCTATTACAGGAATATGAAGTTTTTTTGCTTCCTTCAATATATCTGCCCGAACGCACTGCTCATCAGTAACAAGTACATCGGGTATGCCTGATCTAATGTATTTTAATTCCTTGCTCATAGTGCCGATGATCTTGGCGGTCTTGTTATACCGGGTCATATCATGGGCAGTACAGCACAGCCCTGCAATCTCTATTTTATCAAACAACCCCTCTCTATCCATATAGTCCAGAATATACGCTGGTGCAGCAATGTTGTGCCCCACGCATATTACCACAGGCTTTTGATTGTCAAGGATACCCATCCCTATCTCTGCCAGGGGTGTGTTTTCATCCGATTTTGGAAGTCCCAGGCATGAGATCTGGGTGATATCAGCCACTTCCATTCCCAGGTGATCAAGCATTCCGGCATGAAGCGTCTTGGATTCAAAATCCCGCGCTGCGCCTTCCTGTCCTGTATTGGCGGATGCCATAAGCTGGGTCAATTGCTCTTCAACATAATCAAGCACGGGGAGAAAATCGCCTATAGTTACTGGCTGGATGCCCATTATTGTCTCTGTAAGCGGGGCTTTTAAATTACTTGGGCCAACATCTATTGAATGATCTTCGCCGTATTTTTTAATAAGGTAATTAAGGAGATGGCGCCCGTGGGCTGTGTGGCATGCTGCTCCCATTATGCTGGTAATCAGGGCCTGTCTTGCGGATTGGCCCTCTAGGTCAATGCCGCATGCTCCCTCCTTGTTGCCTGTTAGGTCGCATTTCCCGTATGTACAGTAATCGCACATATCGCTTGTGGGCGTGTATACAGGATTATATCTATCAAGCAGGCGATAGTCCCAGTCTCTTAAGCTTATAATCTCAGGCCTGGGCGTAGGTCCCTCCACCTCAGATCCAGCTTCATGCCCGTGCTCAACTATCCTGCCTATGTTTATCTGAACATTCTCCAGTCCTTCTATTACGAAGCTTCCTTTCTTAATTATCATCTATTATCTCCAATGATTGTGAATGGGTCTAACCCTATAATCTACACTAATATACTTAAATGTTATTTATATTTATCATTATCGTCAATTATATACTTTAAGTAACCCAAAGACTTAAGTTAATATATGTCTACATTAACCCTGAGTGGAAGCATGAAGAAAGCCATTATCGTCGTGGACATGATAAATGATTTTGTCACTGGAAAACTCGGAAGCGCTCAGGCCCAGAGAATCGTGCCGAATGTAGCGAACCTTATAAAAAAGGCAAGAGAGCAGGGCATTCCAATTATATATCTGCGTGATGCCCATACTGCGGCTGATCGGGAGATGGATATCTGGGGAGAGCATGCCATGAAAGGCACCGGAGGCTCAGAGATAGTACCTGAACTTGAACCTGAGAAGACCGATATCGTAATCGAGAAGAGATGGTACAGCGGGTTTGTGGATACTGAACTCCCATCCGTTCTTAAAAGACTGGGCGTGGACACCCTGATCATTCTGGGTGTCAGTACAGATATCTGTGTTCAGAATAATGTCGGTCATGCTTATTTTTCAGGGTACAGAACAATCGTGCCCCAGGATTGTACGGCTTCGATCGATGAGAGAGCCCAGGAACAGGCAATTAAATACATGAAAAACATCTATGGTGCAGAAATAACAAGCTCAGATAAAGCACTGTAGATGAATTTTAATGATCGCAGGAATAGATGAGGCAGGAAAAGGGCCTGTACTTGGCCCCATGTGCGTTGCAGGTATACTGCTGGATGAGAAAGAACTTGGTGCACTGGTCAGCCTTGGTGTAAAAGATTCAAAACAACTGACACCTAAAAGGCGGGAGGCTCTTGCAATCGGGATTAAAGAGCTTGCAGACAGGTATTATATACTGGAGGTCAGTCCCCTCCAGATAGATCAACTTAGAAAAGTAATGACAATGAATGAAATAATGGTAGCATGCTTTGTGAAAGTCCTTGATGAGCTAAGACCGGGTCATGCTGTAGTGGATGCAGCGGATATCAATGCTCTGCGCTTCGGGGAGAATATAAAGAGAAGATATACAGGAGAGGTAGAGATCACATCTGAGCATGATGCAGATAAGAAATACCCGATTGTATCCGCGGCCTCTATCCTTGCAAAAGTGCAAAGGGATGCATTGATTAAAGAAATAGAAAAAACAGTTGGTTCTGAGATCGGAAGCGGATATCCCTCAGACCCAAAGACTATCAGGTTCCTTGAGAAATGGATTGCAGATCATGGTTCGCTTCCGGAATTTTCGAGAAGCTCATGGGAAACTGCAAAGAGGCTGCTTGAAAAATTTAAGAAAAACCAAATGAAGATTGATCGCTTTTAGTTATCTGGATTATTCTTTAGCTTCTTTCTTTTCCTTTGCCATCTCTATATCCATCTTGTAATCGTCATAGCCCATCCATGCGATGATCAATCCTACGAACAGGAGAAAGAGACCGATAGTGCCTTTCAATAGAATTTTAAGTTCTTCCCAGTAGCCAAAGAATCCACCTATTTGAGGACCAGTGTACCAGATAATACCGATTGCCAGGATAACTATACCTGCCAACATCTTTAATATATTACTTGTTGAAGACATATTATCACCTACTGTCTTATTGTTTTATCCCATATAAAGTTTTTTAATGTGCTATAGGAAAACTTATTATCCCTCCTATTAATAATACTATGATGAACGGGACAATTCTGCCAGTTACTATAAAAGGTGTGTATCTCATTGAGAAACAAGGTGGCCCGGTGCCACTGGTGCTTCTTGAAGACAGTGCAAAACGCATAATGCCAATATATATCGGATTATCTGAGGCGATATCCATAAACGCCGCTTTAAATCATGAAATCCCGCCAAGACCGATGACGCATGATCTTTTTATTTCTCTGCTTGAGCGCACGAGTTCAAAGATCGATGATATCCTTATAGATGAACTGAACGATGGAGTTTACTATGCAAGAATGTCTGTCTCGATGGATGAGAAGAAATTTGAGTTAGATGCAAGACCGAGCGATTGCATAGCCATTGCGCTTCGCTGCGATGCACCCATCCATGTCAGGGAAAGCGTACTCTCTGCAGCCCTGATCGATAAGGAAGAGCTAGAGGGTACTATATCACTTGATAATTATCTCTCTTAATTCGAATACTTTCACCTTGCTATAGTAAACCAGATAACTACCAGGGTAGATTCTAAGGCCATGCTCTTTGAAGAGAAAGGCATCTATGCTGTCCACGAGTTCACCCTGGCGGTAAAGAGTATACTAACAGGCAGTCAACTGAATGATGTATGGATAAGGGGTGAGATATCGAACTTCACGAACCATAGCTCTGGCCATCGCTATTTTACCCTGAAGGATAAGAGCAGCCAGTTGCAGTGCGTTATGTTTAGATGGTACGGTCAAAACCTCAGGTTTGAGCCCAGACACGGAATGAAGGTGATTGTCCTTGGAGATATAGATGTATATGAGCAAAGAGGCCAGTACCAGTTCAAGGTAAGAGCGATTCGACCTGATGGTATCGGGGAACTTTATAAGGCATATGAGCAATTAAAGAATAAACTTGAAATCGAAGGTTTGTTCTCTCCTGTGCATAAAAAACCACTGCCAAGATTCCCAAAGAAGATAGGCGTGGCAACATCACCTACAGGGGCGGTCATTCATGATATACTGACTGTTGTAAAACGCCGATTCTCCACAAGCGTGTTGTTTATCCCTACGATAGTGCAGGGCGAGACTGCCGCTAAAAGCATAGTGCGCTCAATCTCTGTGCTGAACAACACTGGTGTTGATCTGATAATTATGGGCAGGGGCGGAGGTTCTATAGAGGATCTCTGGGCTTTCAATGAAGAGATTGTGGCGCGGGCGATCTTCAATTCAAAGATCCCGATTATATCTGCCGTGGGACATGAGACAGATTATACTATTGCTGATTTTGTAGCAGATGTTCGTGCCCCGACCCCATCCGCTGCAGCAGAGATCGCCGTCCCTGATAGGCAGGAGCTGCTCAATCAAATCAACAGGTTAAAGTACAGGTTAATCGAAAAACAGCTATGCATCCTAAATGACAGGATGTCTCATCTATCTGAGTTAAGAGCGAATATCGAGCCGTGTTTACTCATGGAGCGATTATCACATTATATGCAGTACATTGATGAAATCGCCCAGAGACAGATCATGGGTATGCGGAAGATACTGGAGATAAAGATATCTTTGTTCATGGTGCATGCGGGCAAACTTGATGCGGTCAGTCCACTTGGTACTCTCTCAAGGGGTTACAGCATAGCATTGAAGCTGCCAGATAAAATACCTCTAAGAAGTATCCATGATGTTGAAAAACAGGATGAGATTCAGATAATTGTAAATGATGGAAGGATCAGGTGCAATGTAAATGATAAGGAGGTATACAAATGGAAATGAGCTTTGAAGAGTCACTTATGGAACTTGAGAACATAGTGGAAAGGCTTGAGCGAGGGCAGCTTTCTCTTGATGAGAGCCTTTTGCTTTTTGATAAGGGAATAAGACTTGTCAAAGAATGTGATACCATGTTGAAAAATGCCCAGCAGAGAGTGGATAAACTAATAGAAGAGAATAATGGATTGAGATCTGAGCCATTTGAGTTGCATGAAGAGAACACGCTGGAGAAATAACTATCAATCTCCATTCTCATCTATTTTACTTATTGTAGCAAAAGTATAAATATGCTACAAACATATACATTGGAGACTAATCAATGATAAAAACGGGTAGAGTTCCTACGGGAATATATGGTCTTGATGATCTGATGGGCAGCGGCTTTCGAGATAATACTATAAACATAGTCCGCGGAGGCACAGGTGTTGGAAAAACTACCTTCGCATTGCAGTATTCGCTATTTGGCCTCAATCGCAGTGAAAAAGTAGTCTACGTCTCCTTTGAGATGTCGGAGGAGCAGATAATCAGGGACTGCTGGGATATGGGATGGGGAGAGATTGAGTATCATATTGAGCAAGGGAACCTGAAGATAATCCATCTTTTTGGAGAAGATCTCACATTTCCTGCTCTGGATCTTGTAGAGATGATTAAAAAATCAATGCCCGCTCAAAACCTGAGAGTAGTAATTGATCCATTGACATATCCGACTTTTTATTCTGAAAAAGAGAGGAGAAAATCCCTGAGCACTATATTCCAGGAATTGCGCAAGATCGGTACTGCCCTGGTAACGCTTGAGGACCCGGTAGATGTCACGCCAACATACAGTATTATGTCCTCAATAGATAAGCCGTACTTATCTGAGAGCCCAACAATGCCCCTCTATTTAGCTGACACTGTAATATATATGCAAAATCTTGGTTTTGGTGAAATGTATGATAGAACACTTAGAATCATGAAGCACAGGGGCTCAAAGCATGATTCTGGTCTTTACCCTTATTATATAGAGACGGGATTGGGAATTGTTATAAAGGCATCAGAGAAACAGATAGATCGAGTAAGACCAAAAACTAAATTTGATGAGAAGTTTAAGGAGGCAATCGAAAAAGCAAGAACTATGGGAGCAATCGGAGAGAGATTGTCGGCAAGGATCAGAGCTTTGCAGAAGAACTGGACCCATAGTGAGGACCCTTCACAAATTCTTGATCTGGTTATAAGGGAAGAGAATAAAGAATATGGTAAAAGAACTTGAAGAGGCCCTGGATGCGCTATATGATATCGAGGGGGTTGAAGCATGCATACTCTACAGAATAGACGGCGTGCCTGTGATCCTCAGAGCCCGGGAGTATAGAGAGCACCTTTTAGAGACCATGTTCTGGCTGGAGAAGCAAATAAGGCATGTGCTCGGGGAGATGAATAAAGATGGTCTTGAGGAGACTTTTTTTTATTTCAGGAAGCACAGGATTATGATAGTACCTTCCTCGAAATCTACTGTACTGGTGACGGTCACAGAGGCAGAGGCGAATCAACAGCTCACCTCGCTGGAGATGCTGCGCACAAGTAAGATAATTGAGAGATGTGTTACTATGTAGCACATATTCTAATGTTCAGACTACCAGGGCAGATTCAGGTGAGAAGATCAGAATACAAACAAAAAGGAGTATTTTTATTATCCTATTTATTTCTATTTTACAAAAAACATAACAAAATGATCAATAACTTCTCTAAGGGTAAGTTTTATACAATATAAGCTTTAATAAGGCTAATAAAGAACCAATTGATATCATCTTTGCTAATATGGGGGTAATAGCATGATCTCTATCAAACAATACAAATGCCCAAAATGCAAGCATAAAATGCCAGTAACTAAAGCGGAATTCATTAAAGGAATTGCTATGGTATCATGCATGCACTGCGGTATGGATGCATTTACTATACAAGAGACACTATACAAATTATAAAAATAAGATAGGAGCATGTTATATCTTATCTAATATATATTGAGGTAAATTATGAAACAAACAGAAGAAAATAATGAAGAATACGATAAGGATGAAGAAGATCTGCGGCGCTTTCTGCGAGGCGGGTTTGGTGCCAAGTGAGGGCAGGGATATCCCGATGATGATTGTTGCTAATTATTGGATGTGCTCATCATCACCAAAATACTCTTATAGCATGAGATATAACACATCAATTGGGGTAATGTAACAAGCTATAAATTAGCTTTAAAAGAACAAATTCAAAATAGGGAGTGATATAAATGGCAGGAAGAACTGCGGAAAAAGATGTATTCATGAGAGCAAGAGCAGGTAACATAAATGTCTCATTTCCGACCGAAGATGAGGCTCGGAATTGGGAAGAGCGCTTTGTATCAAAGCTCAAAGAGGGTGGATATAGAGTTAGACAAGAATAGAATCAGAGAAGACTAAAATCAAAAGAGGGAGTGATATAAATGCCAAAAAGAGAAGAGGAAAGAAAAGAAGAACCCAGCAAGATGACTGTGGAAGAGGCCGGCAAAAAGGGCGGTGAAGTAACCAAGGAAACTTATGGTCGCGAGTTCTATCGGGAAATCGGTAAGAAGGGTGGAGTTGCACCCAGAGGAGCTGCAGCAAGAGGAATTGTTCCAGAGAAAGGAGAAGTTATCGTAATACGTGCAGGAAAAGACCTGGATATTACATTCTCAAGCGATGAGGAAGCTGATGATTGGCGGGACCGCTTTGCTCCAATGCTGGAAAAAGAGGGTTATCATTTCATCAGGGAGAAGCCAGAGACCGCCCGGGCAGAGGCTGCAAGGGCTGAAGCAGGTGAGTAGATCAAAAAGCTTCTGAAAGATGAACCGTTAAACCGTTTAATTACCAAAATATTCTTATGGCATGAAATATAGAGTATTAATTGGGGTAATAGTGAGCTAATCGGCTATGATATCCGAGAGGATATCATAGTTATTATTGCGTAAATAAGAATCGGTCAGGGGGAGACCGATTTAATTATTATAAATCTGGTTTAAATATAGAAGAACCAAAAGAGGGAGTGATATAATATGGTAAGAGAATGAATTCAAAATGAGGAACCTTGAGAATATTAAAATCCTCCCATTTTTAAAATAACACATAGCCCCGATTGCACCAATAATTACAAGTGAATCAACTTGAGTTTTCTAGATATAAACCTTTAGTAGGCGCCAAAAAGAAATATTTATTACAATAAGCAGCGTATTAATACAGGGGAATTGGAATGAAACTATCCAATGTATTTCTACTATTGTTAGGGATTATTTTTATAAGTGGATGCATAGATCAGCCGCAAAACCAGATAGACACACCCACTGTGCCGATCACTCCAACAGGCGAAGTTAAAGAATATACGATAAGAGAATCGAATTTCGAATTAGATCCGGCAACAATAACCGCTAACAAGGGGGACACTGTAAGAATAACAGTAATAAATGATCAGGGAACACACAACCTGTTTATTGAAGAGTACAATCAGAGAGTGAATGTAGTACCTGCTGGAACTACTCAGGTTATGGAATTTGTTGCAGACAAAGCAGGAACATTTGATATGTGGTGTGAAGTGCCAGGTCACAGAAATGCAGGGATGGAAGGTCAATTAATAGTCAGCTAAAATTAAGATACATAGAAATTAATATAAACTGAAATTCCCGAAAGCAGTGCCAGTATCCACAAAAGGAAAACAATTCTCATAGGGGTTCTTGTCTTTTTTATCAGCCTGTCAAATGCAAAGAATACACCTGTGGATAGTGCCAGAGATCCAATAGCCGAATGTAAAATAAGCAAAGCCCAGGCAGTACCGATAGAGAGTATCGGTAAATAGAACATCAAAGAATAGCCCATCCATATAAGAGATAGGATTCCTAAAAAGACAGTGATTCTTGTCATTTTGAAATGTTTTAAGAAATTTCCTCTTTTTACATATATAATGCCTGAAAAAAGTATAATAAAACCTGTTATTTGAACAACAAGGACTATATCCGCAAACGAACTTGCGGCCGTTCCAAGAAAACCCATATCAATACCTCATCCCTTAGAATCCTGATTAATCAGTATAAAAACTCTTCTCCATTTTTCATTGAATTCTAAATCCAGCAGGTACTTTAATTGAAAAAAACTGAGCTAATTGATTCATGAACGCATCGGACAATGGAGCATTTAAATAATATGGAAAACTTCATATGTTGTTAAGTCGTAGATATATTCTAAGCTAAGCCCTTGATAGAGTTGGTGGTGATATGCTTGATGAATAAATGGGGTGGATAAGACTGCATGTGGAATGTAGCTTTGGATTCTACTTGCATCAATATTATCGCTACCATGCAGGCTGAATTATAGCAGTTAAAACGGGGAGATGTGTATAAAATTGAAAAAAGATAGAAGCAGATGGGAAATAATCTTGGATATGCTCAGAGCAATACAAGAGGAGAACAGGGCAAAGAAGACCCGAATTATGCAGAGGGCATACCTTGACTGGAGAAATTTCGAGAGGTACCTTGACTTCCTGTTAGCTGAGGGCTTTATAACAAAGTGCAATCCAGATGCATGTTATGAACTCACAGCTAGAGGCAGGGAATTGTTGAAAAGATTAACAGAAGTAAATGAGATGCTCAGCTAAGATGGGATTTCCAGCAATTTTAATCCCCTGGGCGTTATTCTCAACTTCTCATCCTCTCTACTGATGAATGACTGTTCTTGCAGGAAGCTTAGGGCTTCGTTTAATCTATCTGATGGCAAAGAGCTCCTAATTTTTATTTCATTGATGCTACACCATTTGAAATCACTGAGCAACTCTAGTATTCTATCAAGACTTTTCATGATGATAATTATCTAATTGTCAATTATTTATAACCTTTTGTTTAAGGGCTATGTGTATTTGATGTATGCTCTCAACATGTGAGTGTATTCGTTAAGGTTATTTATGCGCTGCCCTCTCTAAGCCTTATCCTCAAAATATCTGCTGCGCTGCTCAGATCATTATCATAAAGATCCTTTATTTTTAAATTATATAAAAATGTGTAGATTTCCCTCAGATCAGACTCTATCCTGTCTTTAAGAACCACATCCTCAGGCGCTAAATTCCTGTGAAAATCATGCTGATATGCAAGTACGAAATTCCTCAGATCCTCCGCGCCATTCATACCGGATAAAAGCCTGAGCATACTGATAATCGGGGGACCTCTGCTTTTTCTCTGCTTTGGACCATCATGAATATACAGGCCAAACTGTAATTCCTCTGTCCTCAGTACTGCAGTCATGGTCAAAGCCCCTGCCCCGCTGCATACTTCCACCTTTTCGCTGAGAACAGAGTAACCCATCTCTGATAATTCCTTTCTGGCAAATTGCAGCAGGGAGAGTTCATATTCCTGCTCAGGAATGCCCCAGTAATCGCTCATGGCATCAAGCAGGTATCGATGAATATTTATACCTATCCTTAGATGTAAAGAGCCATGAAGGCTTATGAATTTGAATTCCCGGAGGATCGGTATTACCTTAAAAACCATGTATGGTTAAAGCCTGAGGGCGGGCAAATCCTTATCGGGATTACTGAGCTTGGACAGTCGCTATCAAAGGGGATAGTGCATATGGATCTGCCCGAGATCGGTGAATCTATTAAAAAGGGAGATACACTGGTAGCGTATGAGACCATAAAGGCGGTATCACAGGTATCCCTGCCGTTTGATGTAAAAATAACAGAGGTAAACGATAAGCTATGGGAAGACCCGAACATAATCAACGGCGATCCGTATAATGAGTGGGTAGTAAAAATAGAAGGGGAGTTCAGCGAGCACCTGTTAATGGATGTCAAAGAGGCTGCGGAATACTATAAGAAATTAATCGCAAAAGAACGTGAAAGATTTGCAGGTAGTTAGGATTATCTGTGCGTAAAATACGCCACAACCCCATCATCAATACTGTCGATCCTTACAAACCCGAACCTCTCAAACTGCACGACCCTATCAAGTTCTTTCTCAATCCCTCTCTCGCCTGTGCCGGTATACTCGCCATCAGGCGACAGCACCCTGACCTTAAGTCCATCAGGTGGAGCCCAGTGGATGATGCGCGCTTTCTCCTTCTTGACAAGATCAATATCAGTGCCTATGAACTTCGCCCTCAGAGGAGAGATACCGGTTATCTGGATATTGTAGAGGTCCTTTAAGCGTAGCCGCTCTCCAACCTTTAGTGTCTCAACATCGTCCCTGCATACCAATACCTCTGTTCCCACAGGTATCTCTCTCATTCCTCCCCTGGATGGATGAAGTGGAGCTTTAGCAACTTTTGGCTCAGCATCCTCGATTTCCATTTTAACAGGGCTCCATACAAAAAAATATCGATTAGCTATAGGGTCGATTATCTTCCTGTTCTCTGCGTACAGAGTATCTAAACTGAGGCTGATATCAGTCTCGCCAAGACCAAGATCGATCATGAATTTTCGAAGAGCCTCAGGTTTTATGCCCCTTCTCCTGATTGCTCTGATTGTGGGCAGGCGGGGGTCATCCCATCCTGTATAGATCCCCTCAGCAATAGCTTTCTTAATAGCGCTTGTGCTGAGTTTCCCGAACTCGTATATCTGCACGCGTCCCCAGTGCAGGGTCTTTGGATAAGCCCAGCCCATGTATTTATAGATATACCTCTGGCGTATCTCGCTATCAATCAGATCCTTGCCGCGGATTATATGTGTTGTTCCGCACAGATGATCCTCGATAGCCCCTTCAAAGTCAAGTAGCGGCCAGACGCAGTATATATCACCCACGCCGGGCCTGGGATGCGGTGTCTTTATTATGCGAAAAGCTACCCAGTCCCTGATTGCCGGATCCCTGTGGGCTATATCGGTCTTTATTCTGAGTACAGCCTCCTGCTCTTTATAGCAGCTTGAGAGCATATCTTTCCAGAACCCAAGGTTCTTCTCTACTCCCTGTTCTCTGTGCGGACATGCCTTCTTTTCATCCTTGAGTGCCTTGAACACTTCCTGCTTGCAGAAGCAGACGTATGCCCCGTCTTTTTGGATCAACTGCTCTGCAGCCTCATAGTACAGCGGAATCCTGTCAGATGCTATGATGACTTCATCAGGTTTTGCCCCGAGCCACAGGCAGTCCTCAAGATACCAGTCATAAGCCTCAAGCATCGGACGCTTGGTCACAGGATCTGTATCATCAAAGCGGATGATTAATTTTCCATTATATTGTCTGGTGTACTCCGAGTTCACCGCAATCCCCCTGGCACTTCCAAGCGTGGGCGGCCCGTTAGGATTGGGAGCGAACCTCATTACAAGGGAGCCGTTGATCTCAAGCGGCGGCAGGCCCTTCTCTGGCTCCCTCTTCTCTTTAAGTTCTTCCAGGAGCTCAGGTGCAAGCTTCGCTAATTCCTCCTCTCGAGCAGTGGGCGTCATCTCTTCTATTTCCCGCAGGACTTCTCCAACCAGGGCAGTTATCTCTTTAGCCCGCGGGCGAAGCTCAGGATTCGCCATGACCTTACCCATTACTGCGCCTGCCTGCGGTGTTTTATTATACTTGACCGCGTTCTGCAGGGCATATTTTTTAATAAGGAGCCTAATCTCATCAGTGGTCAACATCTGGGCCTTAATAATCACGGCATAATATTAAACTTCTGCGACTACTTCAATTCATTCAGACGGATAACCTTACCAGTGAGAATATGTCCCTGCTGGTAACCACCAGAAGTTCCCCAGGGGGTTAGTAAAATATATATGATATAAGCTCTTCATATGTTTTCCTATAAGATGATACAGACGAAAAAAGAAGCAATTTCTTCAGAATCCAGAGACCCGATTTTTCGAGACCTCGTTCTAAAGACACAGATTGGTAAGAAAATTCCCACCTGCATGCAGTGTGGAGTCTGCGCAGGCTCATGCCCGGTCAGTAACGAGATGGACTACACCCCGCGCCAGATAGTGCGCATGATCCAGCTCGGTCTAAAACAGGAAGTGTTGAACAGCAACACAATCTGGATATGCACCACATGCTTCTCATGTTCTGTGCGCTGTCCCAGGGGAATACATCCCACAGAACTTATGGAAACGTTAAAACCGCTGGCCATAGCAGAGGGCATAGAGAATAAAAACACCAGGTTTGATCATATCTTCTCAGATATGGTAAAGAGAAAAGGAAGATCCTCAGAATTTCTTTTGATCTCAAAATACAGCCTCTCTGATCCAGGAATGATAAAACAGGCTCCATTTGGGTTATCCCTTATCATTAAAGGGAAATTACCCCTGTCTGTTGATAGAATGGAGGATATGGGCGAATTAGAAGCGATTTTTAAACTTGGAGATAAAGCCCGGGATAAAACGACAGGAGATAGCAGAGAGGATAACAGAGAGAGCGACGCCGGGGAAAAAGAAAAAACAGAGGAGGAAGAGAAATGAAATACTCCTATTACCCTGGATGTGCGCAGCACGGAACTGCTTCTGATTACCGCAGATCAGTAGAAACAGTATTTAGCAGGCTTGGTATTGAGCTTGAAGAGATCAAGAACTGGAACTGCTGCGGGACTCTCCATGTGCCTGATAAGACAATACGAGTCGCGCTGTCTGCAAGAAACCTTGCCTCATCAGGAGGTCTTGATCTGGCAACACCATGCAACCTCTGCTACTCAAACCTGATGCGGGTTAATACAGCACTTGAAGATGCTGCTTTAAAGAACAGGATCAATGAGGCCCTTATCAATAAATACGACGGTAACACAAAACCAAAACACCTTCTTGAAGTGATAGTAAATGACTACGGGCTTACGAAACTGTCAGAGCAGGTCAAAAAGCCCCTGAAGATAAAAGCTGTTCCTTATTACGGCTGCTTACTGACCCGGCCTGAGAACAGGTTTGACAGTCCTGAGAATCCCGTATCCCTGGATAACCTTATTACAAGCCTGGGAGCAGAGCCTTTAAAATACTATTATAAGACAAAATGCTGCGGCGGCCCGATTCTCCTGACCAACGAGGATATAGCTCTTGGTCTTGCAAAAGAACTGCTTACGGCAGCAAAAGAATCAGGTGCAGACTGCATGGTCGTGACATGCCCCATGTGCCACCTGCAGCTTGATGCCAAGCAGAGAGCAGTGGAATCAAAATATAATATCAGGATTGATCTGCCTGTTATTTATTTTACGCAGCTCATCGGTCTTGCTATGGGCCTGGCACCTTCTGAACTTGGAATGAACAAGCACTTAGTTTCAACTGATAAATTGATAGCCATGATAGGGAGATAACAATGCAAGAGAATAAACCAACTCCCAATAAAGAACCAGCTTCTGATAATGAACTACAGAAAAGTGAACCCATCCCTGCAAAGATAGGCGTGTACCTGTGCAGGTGCGGCGGAAACATAAGCGATGTCGTTGACCTGCAGGCTGTTGCAGAGAGCCTGAAGAAGGAAAATGTTACAGTGAATATCCAGGATTACCTGTGCAGCAGCCAGGGACAGGGCAAGATCAAGAACGATATTGAGAAAGGAAGAGTGGATCGGGTTGTATTGGGCTCATGCTCGCCAAAACTGCATCTTGAGACATTCAGGGACATGGCAAAAAAGGCAGGGCTCAATCCAAACCTGCTTGAGATTTCAAATATAAGGGAACAGGCAAGCTGGGTGCATGATAAAGCTGGCGTTGACTCAAAGGTCAAAGGACTGATGAGGGGCGCTATCGCCCGCATGAGATCCATCGAGCCGCTTCAGCCATTGACCAAGAACCTGGTTGATAGAGTACTGGTGGTCGGCGGCGGGATAGCAGGGATTACCGCAGCTCTTGAGCTTGCGGATGACCATGAGGTTATACTGATAGAGAAGCAGCCATATCTTGGAGGACATATGATGGGCCTGTCCAAGACCTTCCCGACAATGGACTGCTCCCAATGCATACTCACACCAAAGATGGTAGCAGCGCACAATCATCCCAATATTACCATACTTACACAGACAGAGGTTGCGGATGTGAGCGGAAGTCCGGGGGATTACACCATAACCCTCAAACACAGCCCGCGCTATGTGGATATCGAAAAATGCACGTCATGCAGCGCATGTTCAAGGAAATGCCCCACAGGTGCTATATTCCTGCCTTTTGCCCAGGCAGTTCCGCAGGCATACATGATAGATATGTCAAAATGCAGCCACTGCGGAGCCTGTGTGAAGGTGTGCCCGCGCGGTGCAGTCAACCTTGATGCAAAGGAAGAGGAGAGCACACTCTCGATCGGGGCTGTTGTGATCGCAACAGGCTTTGAACCTTTTGACCTCTCAGCAATCGAAGAGTACAACTACCCTGCTCCCAATCTCCTGACAGCAATTGAATTCGAGGATATGCTCTCAGCCAAGAGCAAGACAGGAATGAGACTGCAAAGGGCAGACGGGACATTTCCAGAGAAGGTGGCATTTGTCCTGTGCGCAGGAAGCCGTGATTTCACAGGAAGAGGGAAGAAATACTGCTCCAAGGTATGCTGTATATACTCCCAGAAGCAGGCACAGCTTATCAAGAAGATGAGCGGTGATGCTGAGGCATGGATCTTCTATATCGACCTGAGGTCATCGGGCAGAAGGTTTGAGGAGTTCTACTGCCATACACAGGAAAAGGGTGTCAATTTTGTGCGTGGAAAAGTGGCAGAGATAATTCCAGGATCGGATAATACGCTCATGGTGCAGTACGAAGATACGAATCTTGGCATGAAAGGGCGCGAGGTATTTGATATGGTAGTCCTGTGCCCTGCACTCGTGCCATCGCCGGGTACAAAAGAGCTTGCGGATAAACTCGGTGTGCCTATCGGGGATGATGGGTTCATAGAAGAGAAGCATGTTAAGCTTGATCCAGTGAATACATTAAACCAGTCGGTGTTCGCAGCAGGCTGCATACTCGGGCCAAAGGATATACATGATTCCGTAACAGAGGGCATAAGTTCTGCGCATAAGGTCTCGCAGTTCCTTGGAAAAGGCATGATACTTATTCCGCCTGAAAAGCCCATGATCCTTGAGTGCAACGGATGCGGGGACTGCGTTAAAGCCTGTCCTTATAATGCCCTTGGCCTTGAGAACGGAAAAGCGGTTCTCTCGCCTCTGGCATGCACAGGATGCGGGATATGCGTACCTGCATGTCCGATAAAAGGCATTGAGGTTAAGAACTTCACACGCAACCAGCTAAAAGCACAGGTAAAGGCAATCCTGAGCGAAGGAGCTGGCGTGATCGTGTTCATCGATCCATATGCCTATGCTGCTGCTGATATTGCAGGAGTTAACAGGAGGCAGTATTCTCCTCTTGTTCGGTTTGTGAGCGTGCCTTCCATCCATATCCTGGATGCAGATGTTGTTAATGCTGCTTTTGAGAACGGAGCATCCGGAGTTATGCTTATCGAAGGGACAACGGATGAGAAGCTAACATCGCGCTCTGATGAGCTGTACAAGACGCTCAAGAAAGAAACAAGAAAGCATAAGAAGCCCCTGCGGTATTCACATATCGAGACAGCTCAGTATGATAAACTCACAGATCTCTTGAATGTTTTTGCAGCGCAGGCCGGGGCAAAGGCAGAGAAGAGAAGTAAGAGAGATAAAGAGAAAGAGGAAAGCGCTGAAGGTGCGGAAACTCCTCAATTTTGAAACTATCTCTCAATCATTCAGCCAGGACATCAATATGAAGCCAGAACATCATTTACCCAATCCTTGCAATTATACTTTCTAACGCTATACCCGTTGCGCGGGGGTGTATTAGCTTGAACAGCAGTCCGCATTCTCGCATCATCAAGCCCTCCCTGCATATTTTCATATTGACCAATTAATGTTGTATCAGTTTCTGTAAACAGTCCGTGTGGACCAAAACCTATATTAGCCGGAGCCTGTCCGTCCTGAAAAAAAATGTGCTTGTGATAGGTCGGCCCCGAACGCTCCCTCCATCGGCATGCGGATATTCTCTGGAAGAGAATGCCCGCCGCCCCGCATACTATGGATGGATGCTTCAAGATCAGGCTCTGCAGTCCATCCCTCACTGGATTGCTGGCGCCGCATTATCGGCATCATCTGCAGATATTCTTCATCCTCCTGTTCCTGACGCTGGATTACCACCTGCTTCGACACGCGATCTGTTTCCTGCTCGTAGATATCACCCGGTGGATTGATTGTTAGTTTTGCTTGCAGTCTACCTGATTTGATCAGCCTCTGCACAGCCTGGTTCCCTATGGTTCTCTGAAGGAACATGATCTGGTCAGCAAGAGGATTCCCTTGCTGAGAACGATCAGTCTTTCGTGTTCGGGAAACCGGGTTTACTCTCTTTGCCTCAGTTGTTCGTATAGTTGATATAGCTTTTTTACTCATTTCTTATCTCCTTCATTTTATCTCTCTATAGATATATGTTTACAAGCTATAGATATATATTCACAAGCCAAACTTTGAGGGCACTGGTAAACTTTGGTACGCCTGCCCCGCTTGCTCCCGGAGCTGCTGGGTCTACTGCAATAACCTTTACGCCGCCCTTCTTTGCAAGTTCTATGGATGCCTTGAGATCTCCTGCACCGATCTCCACGAATACCAGACCTCCTTCTCCTCCTGAGGCGGCTGTGGATGCCCCTGCACTGGCTGCCTTTGGTATAGAGGTTCCCTTGGGTAGTTCTCCGGTCTTCAGTGGAAAACGGGCACCAACGTACCACAGAGCAAGGTCAATACTCAGTTTTTCAGCCGCTTTCGGATCCGTATGCACCCGCACATGGCTGAAATTCCTGAGCCTGGCCTGCAACGCTCCGGATTTCATAAGCCTCTGCACAGCCCTGTTGCCGATGGTTCTCTGGAGAAACAGGATGCGCTCAACTGGGGAGCCTGCCGACGGAGAGTGCTCAGCCTTTTGTACGCGGGAGGCTGAAATCTCTTTCTTTGTGTCAGTAGTTTTGGCAGCAAGTGCTCTTTCAGCCATCTGGAATCTCCTTTAGAAGTTCGTTGTTTATTACTTTCAGATTATACGCACCAGGCTCCAACGACATGGCTGTAATTAAGACCTGGATGACTGCGGCTTGCCCGGCATGGACTACAGATCGGCCCATTTCCAGCAGCATCCTCTCGCCGTGAATCTGTGCTTCCAGGCTTATGCGACCATCCTCTATCTGCATCCTTCCTGTACCAGTGGAAGTCCCAGGAACTGCTACCCACCGAAGACATTGCATCAGTGGTCACGGCGATGATTTTCCGTTGAGAAACACTGCTCTAAATTCTACGGTGTTCGCCCTCTGTCCTGGCTGCAGGAATCCACTGGCAGGGCTGCTCAATGCATAAGCATAGCAGTTGTAGCCCGGGTTACTGATAGTCGTGTAACCCGGTGCAGTGCCCGCTCTGCATGTCCAGGAGCAGTTACCAGTGGCTGGGCCACTTACCGCTCTTAAAAGTCTCACTGAACCGCAATGGATTTCTCTTCACCTCTACCTTCAAGCTGCCCTGTGTCATTCGGTTCTTGCCTGATATCTCTGGCTAATTCCTCCTCCAGCACCTGGATAGCACCGCTGATGCGCAGCAGGGTATTCCTCAGTTGCATCTGCTTTGCCTCAAGGTCAGCCAGCGCTTTCTGGCCGGAATCGAACTCGGCTCTGAGTTCCTTAAGACGCTGTTCAAGCTGTTGTTTCATCAGTTTCAACATCCTTAATTTTTATTTAGATTTTGCGTGACTATATTAATGCATACTCCTCATCTGATAACAGGGATTGGATCGATACGGATTGAATCAATAGGTATTGGATCGATAGGAATTGGCCTTAATATAACCTCTTTTTTAGCCAGGAAAGTAATACCATCTAAAGAGAACCATCCATTATTTCCACTAGTAGCAATTATCTTCCCGTCGGGTGATATATCGCATCTACCTATAGCATTAGGATTTGTTTGAACAGGCTGTAGCTCCCGATACTCTGGACGATACCCTTTAGGTAAGGTAAAAATAGATGTACCGATTCCCCCCATCTTTACCATCCCTCTTAAGTGGATGATCCCATTTTTATCACGGAAGTAACCCGGTGGATTGTAAATCGCATCATATTTCTGCCAGCCATTCTCTAAAGCAGGAGCAATCCAATCATCCTGAATTATCTCTCCTGCTATTGTCATATTCCCTGATACAAAGAGGTTATTGGCAGCATTATCCGGGCCTACCCTTACTGTTTTAGAACTTGCTCCCAGAACCAGATCATTGGGCTTACCAGTTGATGACGCTTCAGAATACAGTCCTACGTAATGCCAGGCAGTTCCTATCCTCAATTTTCCCCTGCCACCCTGAGCCAGCTCTTCATTACCCTGTACATGAATGTTATTTTCTACCCATACATCTGTTGCATATACGTTCGCCCCGTTGCCATTGATCGCGAGTCTTACATTGGGCGCCGTTGTACCTATGCCTACACTTCCTTGTTTTATGACCATAGCGGCAGTTCCGCCACCTGTATTTAGTTCACCGTCATTATGCACTCCGCCAATGTACCAGGCAAAATTTTTAGCAGAGCGATAATACTGGGTACTACTCTGGATTCCTATGCCATAATTAGTACTCCAGAGATTGACCATCTGTCGTGTCTTAGTACCAAAGCTTAAGAAATCATTGTGAATATTGAGATCGCCTGAGATGCCGACATTACCAGCATCCGAGATCTCAAATCTTGCAAGATTCAGCAGTTTATCGGCATTATCATAAACTTGAGTGATTCTAAAGCCTGTATTCTGTAATTCCTGTATTTTCCAGCGATGCTTTTCATTTCTTCTAAATGAAATATCAGAATCTTCTATTACATGGTCCCCGCCTACATGATGGAACCTGAATCCTGGACTCGGCGTTCCGATGCCGACGTTGCCTTTGTTGTAATAGATCCCGCCTGGAGCGTCTGACCACTGGCTTGTGTTAATACCGGTTAACTTTGAACCATCGCCCGCAAACGCCGCTGCCTTAACTGTGCCGTTGACCTCCAGTCTCTCACCTGGTGCTGCTGTTCCGATGCCGATGTTGCCTTGTTTTATGACCATAGCGGCAGTTCCGCCACCTGCATTTAGCTCACTATCATTATGCACCCCTCCAATATACCAGGCGAAATTTTTAGCAGAACGATAATACTGCGTAGAAGCTTGTATTCCTATACCATAATTAGCATTCCAAAGATTGATCATCTGTCTCGTCTTCGCACCAAAGCTTAAGAGATCATTAGGGATTTTGAGATTGCCTGAAATCTCAAGTCTCTCACTCGGATTCGTTGTCCCTATGCCGACGTTGCCTTCTATGGTAAGCGCTCCTGTAAAATCGGTTATGCTTGAATTGACCTGAATCCCATTCAGGCTGCCAGATCTCATGCCTTCAATATAAGGCAGGTTGGAAGAATCTTTTTCATTGGGGAGCGTCAACCTGCCGTAAGCCCCGGCATAAGTACGCAGCGATATGTTGCCTTCGCTGTATACAATACTATCCACTATTTTACCAGTTTTGTCTGCATTATCTTTTAAAACCACCTTTGCAAGTATGATCTTTTCTTCTCCACCTGGTTTATCGCCATGCTCTATAAGTGCACTCTCTGACCAGTGTATCTTTTTATCTCCCCCTTTTTCCTCTACAACATCACTCTCTTCCTGGTGATAGGAGATGAAAATATATTCATAATTATTGGTAGAACTGGAGAGATTCACATCAGTATCTTTTGTAAGTACGATCTCCTGGCTTACATCCTCTTCGTAAATTCCATCGTAACTTTTAGCTTTGACTCTATCTAGCGCCATTCCTTCCTTGATGGTCACTGTGGTCGGGTCTTTTTTTGCAACATCAAGACCCCATACAATCCCCCAGCCGTGGAGATGCCGGTTATGAAGACGGCGCATCCTGATATGGTAATTCTGTTCCAGGTTGAACTCTTCCTGCTTCAGGAACAGACCATCAAAATATCTCATTCTCTTAACTTTTTTTGGATCAATCTCTACCATTTATATTTACCTCCTAGATTTTTTCGTTAAATACCGTTTTTTATAAATTCTCAAGCATTATTTTTCCGATAATCGGCCGCCAAGCAGTGTATCCACACCCACAGTGGAATGATAGGCTATCTGCATGGTTGGAACCTGGATTATCAGCATATAATATGTGTGGGCAGGTTTTTCCTGGTTGATTATGTCAATAATAGCTCTCCTCTTTTTATCAAGAAGTACAGGATCAGGTATGGGCAGTTCCATATATACCTGGAAGTAATATGGCCGCCCATCTCCGATCAGAGAATTAACCCCGACTGTTGAAGCAACTCCTACCTGGAACGGGTCAAGGAACTCATAGATAGATATCTTTACATCCTCACCAACGTAGATTCTGATGTACTCCTTCATCCCCTCCAGTGTTCCTCGCTTCTGGTACAATGGGATAATCCTGGCTATAAGATCGCGTTTCTTCCTTGAATTATTTGCATTCCAGTCTTTCTCCTCTTTCAGGGTAAGAGCCATCCATCCTGCCAGCCACGAAAGAAACTCTGGCGGGGTTTCACCCGGGTCAAAGTAATCATGAATCTGATCCAGTACCTCCTCAATCCCTTTTCTTTTTACAACTCCGGGCAGTGAATAATACGAAAGAATATTTTCAAATGCTTTCAGGAAATTCCCTAAAAAAGGATCATCCTCGGTCTGGTAAATCTCTGGAAGGTACTGAAGAAACTTACTCCTATCCTCTTTATTACTCATTATTCACCTTCTCTACGCTTAAATCGGGCAATGATAATGATACTAACTGATATTCTTTTATCTCTATAGAGGCTAATGTTGCATCATCATTCATCCAGATCCCTGCTACATGGTCAACACCAGTGATCCTTTCTACAAGATGGTAAATCTCAGAGCGGTAGACCCTTCTCCCCAGCGGCCACCCGATACCCTCCGGCCCCCCTGTGGTCGGGTTAAAATATTCATGTATCCTCTTTTTAACCTCTGACAGCACTGAGCTCTCATTTGTATTCTCTTTAAGAGCTATTCTTACCTTAATGCGAATATCATTATAAAAAGGGGATACAACATGCACCCTGGTTGTAATCAGCCTTCTGGCATCCAGGAATGTCTTTACCTCTTTCTTCAACAGGGTAGTCGGTTTGCCTTCATCTTCACAATATTTGGAATCCTTCATCCATCCGGGGATAATGATCACAGATACATGCCCTGGTTTTACAAGATCTGCCTTGCCGTATTCCAGATCCCGGTTATTCACGCAAATTGCCCTTCCTGCCAGGCCTTTTTGCAATTTTTCCATACAGACCAGGGCCTTTTCTTCAAAGTCTTTTGAGGTTATTACCCTGTACCTTGATCCTACATAACCCATGACAGCTCCCCTGATTTCTGTTACACTATTCTTTTTTTCATCTTCGACACTATTCTTTTGATCTTCGATGTCCTTCAGCAGACTCAGAAGCTTTCTATATTCGGTGTCAAGATCCGGGGAATTTAATATTCTGTTCAGATCCTCCCTCTCCTGTACCCCTGCTATGAGCTTTAAGAAGTTGATATAGGACTCCTCAGGCACCTGATTAATACGGTAAATGATCATTTCCCCGAGCCAGGAGAATAGCTCAAGCAGGGTTATACCTGGATCGGAAGGATTATAGTTTGTCCATTCCCTGTCATAACGCGGAATAAGTGACCTGACATCTTTCATCAGATCATCAAAGTTTCTATCATCCAGATTCGGTATAGGTAAAGACATTTATAACTCCTTGGTATCAATAATCTTTATATTCCCTCGATAGTATGTGCTCCTGAATATACCAGATAGTTATCCTCAATGAATATGGTTTCAACCTGCGTGCTAACTTTTTTAATATATGCAGATTCCGTACTTGCAAGATCAGTCCTGTGTCTGATTATGATCTTATCGCCAGCCCCAAAGGTGGCAACGGTCAGGAGAATACTCTTGCTCTGATCTGATTTCTTCTCACTGCTGGAGATATACGATTTAATCCCACCAGGATTTTTTACAATACCATTTTCTAGAATAGATATATCCGATAGATCAGCCTCACATTCAAGTACATTATCTGATACTGATTTTAATACAACCGTGGTGATATAGTCATCACTGCTGTCATGTATAGCTACATGGTCGCCCTCTTTAAATCCTGAGACCGTCAGTGTATCGATCTCTGTACCGGATATAAGTTTTTCTGACAGGGAAAAAGTTATTTTGCCATCGTCTGATTCAACCTTGCAGTTCTTTTGATAAGAGTTTGAAAGCTTGAGGATGCCCTCCAGTTCCAGCCTGTATATCTGAGCAGAGGCTTTGAGATGAAGTTCTTTAACATAGTCCACACCTTCGGTATCTTCAATGACCTCATAGACCTCTGATATATGTACAGCCTTGCCAAAATCCCATCCCTTCTTATCCTGTCCGCCGATCAGGGGATGGAAGAAGCGGTTAAGATTCTCAATAATCCTTCCCTCTATGATCTTCGCATCAGTAATAGAGGTGAAATGTACCTTTGCATGCGTTCCTACCTGAATATAGCCCGGCCCGATCAGATTGATCTGCAACAGATCTGCAAGATATGTAGAAGACCGTGAGAACAGATATTTCTCAATCTCATCTATTAATTCCCGTGTTGGAACGGGTTTTGGACTCTTGCGCTCATCAGGAACTATAATCATGGTAATCCAGCCTGGCTGGAACTTCTTGCCGGGATCTGTGGTTGGCAGGCACTTAACCCTGGCTACCCTTGATGAGGCTTCCCTTACAAGCCATTCAAAATCCTCATAAGTAACTGCCCTGTCACGATGTTTAATAGTCTGCGGGCCACGTTCCCTGACCCGATCCAGGCTCTCAGAATTTCCTCCGCCGTCGGCTGCCTCATGATTGGTTACCGATTCAACAAAAGGAAAAGATGTCCTGAGCTTTGTTATGGTCTGTGACCAGGCACTATTTCCTTTATCTCCCCCTCCATACTGGTAACTGCATATGATATTGTTCTTTTCTGCAGGAGGGATCATACCCCTTTTTCCATCCCCGAAGATTACAGTTCCGTTATTACGGTCAATACTATAGTGCCTGCTGTGTGGCCCTGATGAGTAAAAATGGTTCACTTCATGCCATCGCACCAAGTACCCGATGATGTTGCCGTCATCATCCTTTATATCCTCAATGGCATCCTTCCCTTCCTCGGAGCGTATGATCCGCCTCTCCTCCCCGGTAAGCGATATTTCCCGCACCAGGATTTTCTGTCCCGGTAAAACAGGATAGTGGGAGAAATTAAAAACCTGATTTATTTTACCATTGCTTGAGCCCAGTATCTCCCTGTTAACTGAAACATGATTATATGCCCAGACCGTATTCGTATATATGCCCCTCAGCCTGGGTGGGTTCGCATACTCTCCCTTATCAAGCCGCGCCCGTATCCAGTAATACCCAGATTCAAATTCAAAACAATGCCTCTTTTTTAGATCACCCGGAGCAAGGAACCTGATAAACTCCCTCTTTATCAGGTTCTTTGTTCCGTCCTCAACGCTCAGAAGAGACCAGCTCTTGCCGTTCCAGTACTCCCAGGCAAGGACTGGCGGTGTAGCTTCAGGTATCGGGCCGGTTTTATCGAATTCCAGGATAGCAGGCGCAAAAACATTCTCAATCAGGGGAAAGAAAAGGCTAACAGGCAGTGCAGCAATATCTTTGTCAAAAGACAGATAGAGGGCTGGCTCCTTATCCCCAACAGGCTGGAACGGTATTAAGTAATTCTCGCTTTTAGTATAATCCCGATAGGTAAAATCATTATATGACAGGATAACATCAAGATCAACCAGCAAAGACTCAACATCATATGCCAGGGTCAAAGTGCTGATCGATGGTGGTTTATAAGTAGGTGGTTTATATATCCACCCTGTACCTGATACATCTGTGGTAGTTACCTCATAGGCTGCCTCACTGCCATAACCACCCTCTACGATACGAACACGTATCCAGTAATCCTGTTCTTCATCTCCATCCGCAACTTTAATTACCGGGCACTTAAATTTCACTACACCGCTTCTGGTAAAGGCATTGGTAGTGTCTTTGAAGCTGTAAGGATCTTCATTGTCTGGATCTGGCACACCAGCCCCTGTAGTTTCACCTATCTTCTCCCAGCTCTTTCCATTCCAGAGTTCCCAGGAAAGCTTTATTTTTTCTGTATCAGGTAAATCCACTCCCTGTGAGAGTGTGACTATTATTGTTATTTCTCCTTCAACTTTAGAGAATATCTCTTTTATTTCATTTGAATATATGTAATACGTTTCATTGAATTTTGGCTTTTCCCCGAAAGGATAGAAATCCCTGGTAAGGTCCAGCGGAGCATTATTAAAAAAGCCTGCAGAAGGTGATACTGGATCTGATTTACCTATTCCCACTGCGGCTTTTACTTTAATCTCTGGTAATTTATCTTTTGGAATAGGTGTACTTAGTTCAGCTAATATCCAGTGGCCTGTCCAGCTCTTTTGCAGACATGTTTCTTTTTCAAATCCCGTTAATGTCCTCTCTGAGATCCCGGCAACGGGTTCAAAGGTAATACTTCCGCTCTTTAAAAGGTTAGCAACCTTATTATCATGTTTTTTATTTAAATCTTCACTTGTTATAACTTTAAGGGATTTTTGTGATAACGTTTCATCAAAGTAATACCATTTTACTTCCCATTCCTGGGGAATTTTCGGAGGATCAACAATCAAAGGAACCTCTATATCCAGAGTAACAACCGCCTTTTCCTTTAAACTGAAAAGCTTACTGTGGCCGAGATACAGCCGATGGGGAACCTGTTTTTTCCCCCTGAAGAGCTCAACATCCTCATTCGCACCGCTAAATAAAACAGTACTGTGGTCTGTCCACTTGTCTTTATCAGGAATAAGACTTACAGCCCCGATAAGTCTGGGTTGAATAATGGTAAGATCATCTGCAGTTTCGAATACCAGTGCCTCCTGCTCCTTGGTCTGTGCAGTGGCCACCTGTGTTCTTGAGGGTATTTTCTTATACTGGCTATCCCCTTTTGCCATTGTAAAGGTAAGCGCAGCTTTGGCTATCCTTGGAGGTAATAGCTGCACACCCACCATATCCAGGAACGTCAGAAAATTCTTATCAGGGACCTTGTTCAGGCGCTGTATGATAATCTCCACCATCCTGGAAAAGATGTGTATAAGAGCATCGGCCTGTTTATCTGATTCTATAGAAGGCAGATCTTTCCACTCAGGACAATAATAGAGAGCCAGTTCCCTGACCTGTTTGACCAGCATCTGCTGATCCCGTGAATCGATCCTGGGCGGCGTTATGGGCATTAAATCCCACCCCGCTCAAGGTAAAATGGATACACCAGATTGCTCTTCGTATTTGTTGTCTTTACCATATATTCGATATTCAGGATAAATTTATTTCCCTCATCTTTATCAGGGGTTGTGATCACATTCAGTACTTCAATCCTGGGCTCCCACTTCAGCAGTGCCTCTCTTATATAGAAATCTATGAGCGTTGCTGTTGAGGTATTGTTTGGTGCAAAAACAAGCTCATTGATCCCGCAGCCAAAATCCGGTCTCATAACTCTCTCACCTTTTGCTGTACCAAGGATTATCATAATCGATTCCCTGATCGAATCTTCACCTTCAGAAGAGGCTATCTTTCCATCTTTAACAGATACCGGGAACTTCCAGCCTCTGCCTAAAAAATCTGCATCTTCCATTTATCCTCCTATCAAAACCGTACCAACCGCTATCACCTTGCCAGCAGGAAGATCCGAGGGATCATTGCAGGTCATCGCCATATCCCCGTTCCTTGCTGCCATCTTCCCATTTATCTTCACCGTAGTACTTCCAAGCTTAATAGTCCCCTTATTGGATGGTGGATTCTGGAATGGCCCGCCCTGCGGGATATGGGGAGGCAGATTCGAAGCTGTTGAGTCAACGGTCGCAGCGGGCATTCCCATTATCTTTACATCCGAGCTCAGATTGCCATCCAGGATACCCACAAAAGGATGCGGCAGTGGAGTAGGAACCGCACCAGACGGTGATGGTATCATGATTATATGCGTATCTGTTGCCATAACCTGGTCTCCCTGTTTAGCTGCCGGCTGCCCCATATTAATTAATATTCACCGTTGCCCCTTTGATATTCATAGTCCCGGATGCCTTAAGATCCATACCTGCGCTGGCCTCGACCTTAGTAGATGCGCTTGACTTGGCCTCAATATCCCTGGCCTCGATAGTTACTTTCCCGTTTGGTGCAGATATCTCAATGTCCTTATCGGATTTAATGGAAATTTTCTTATCTTTTGTATCAACAACGATCATGTTATTTCCTGTTTTATCCACTATCTCAATCTTCTCTTTTCCATCTGTATCATCAAGCCTTATTATGTGCCCGCTTCTGGATTTGATCATTCTTATGTTGTTCTTTCCATCATCATTGGTAAGGGGAGGGGTATCTTTTCCGTTCCACAATGAGCCTATTATATACGGGATATTTATATCACCATACTCAAAAGCCACAAGCACCTCATCATCCACCTCAGGCAAGAAAAATGCGCCCCTCTCCTTTCCGGCCATAAAGGATGCAACCCTTGCCCAGTTCGATTCATCCTCTCCGCTTATTCTGGGTATTTTTACCTTCACACGCCCGAGTTTATCAGGATCCTTATTATCTGTAACAATCCCAACAACGACCCCGTATATTCTCGACTCAGATCTCCTGCTTTGCTCCAGAATGCCGGTAATGCTCATACCCCGGTTCTCCTGACTTTAAAATTTGTTGTATATACTCCTCTACTGATAGAATGAACAGTGGATTCCACATAATACACGCCGCTGAGTCTCTCACCTATGCCTTTGATCTCTATTGTTTTTCCTGCCCTTATCTTTGGATTCCCGATGCATACTCCTTCTCCTGTTAAAAATTCTTTAAGCATAAGGTTATATTTTGCCTTTGCAATATTTTCAGCATCTTTTGCATCAATAATCATATCATCAATAATAGAGACCGATGATGCACTGAAGGCTTTTTCAGATATTTCATAACCTGATTCCTTACCCATCTTTGCTGTTTCACTTCCTTTTGACGCTGATGAGGAGATCTCTTCCTTATCCTTGACATTCCAGCCCCTGACCTCAACCTTGCTTCCCTCAGTCAGGGTTTTTATCTGTACTGAAAAACTTTCCAGGTCTACACCGTATTCTAGAGTTAACTCCGGTGATTTGTCTTCCTGTGATTTTCGGAATATCAGGGTCTTATCATTAACAAGTATTTCATAACCTATCCGATTTGCGCGCTCAAGCAGGAATTCGTAATTGCTCTGGTTATTCTGGAATATGTAAGGATGGATAGTTACTGTATCATCGACCTTCGGGGTCAGGCTGATCTCCGAAGCAATGGATGATGCAATATCACTGTCCTTCATATCCTTGAACGAGCGCCTCATTGTCCCAAACCGCAGCCTATGAAGCCGATCATAACCTCTTATCTCCATAAAACAGGAACCCCCGAATGTAAAATCAAGTGATGTGACCTCCCCGGTCATCATCTCAGATAAGCTGTCAATGCCCATAGAAATCTTAACAATATCACCGACCTTGAACGTTTTAAGATCAATACCCCTCCAGTCACCTTTTAAGAAGTCAACGGTATTGAACCTGATCGTGAACATCGCAGGCAGGTTCAGCTCATCTTCAACAGTAACTCCATCAACTGCGAGGAGTAGATCTATTGGGAGCTCACTTCCATCTAAGAGCAGTTTGAAACTGGCAACATTTAATATATTACCTGCCATGAAGCAAGACTCCCTAATCAGGAATTACTAGTATTCTTCCAATGTCGTCATACCCTGGAAATGCCAGAGGATTGTCGATGTTATTTTCATCCGCAATTTTTCGCCACAGGGCTGCATCCTTAAGTGCCTTGTAAGCTATAATATCAAGCCTATCCCCGCTCTTGACAGTCCATACTTTCCTGCAGGCCTCTATGCCCATATTCTTTGCATACTCTTCCGGGGTTGCAACTGATTTAAAAGTGACAGTTAGCTCTGCTCTGACAGGTATCCCCTCCGGGAGAAACATTGTGAACTTCTGGCTGAGTTTATAAATAATTCCCTTATATGTAAATTTACCCCAGCTAAAAAGGCACACAGGAGCTTTCTTTTTCTCTTTCCCTTCAACAAAAGGCATAACAAGCGCAGCGATCTTTTTGGTGATATCCCTCACATCAGATCCTGCAGCGACATTATCATGTTTCTCATAGGTATCAAAAAGCAGTGTTACGGTAAAATCATCCACATTTACTTTGTTAAAAAATGGCGTTGAGTCCTCCTCTCCCATATCGGCACTGGTAGAAACAGTATAATCCCTTGGATTAAACATGACATCAATAGTTTCATTCGTGTCCAGAATAACTATTTTGGCTTTCTCAACCATTAGAACAACCCTCTCCTGTCTTTTTCTATGGATATTTTTCTCTCTATGATCTTATACACCTTATCTGCAATCGTATTTATTTCATAAATCGATCTTCCTTTAAAGGGCTCAATCAAGTTATCACTTCTCTCTGTTGAAGCTATTTTCTCTTCATGCAAGTGTTCTTTATCCTCTGAAACGATGTCGGTTTTTTGTACTACAGGTTTTTTGAGAATCAGTTCTGTAGAGCTATAGGCAGTACCGCCAGTTAAATCCTTTAAGCCTGCTGATGCTCTTCTTTTCTCTATAGGATTAGCATATTGCAGACTATTTATTATATTCAATCTATTAAAGGAATGAATTAAACTCCCTCTTTTAGTTATCTCATATTCCTTGGGGGTATTTCTATAGCTTATATTTTTAAGACCTGTATTCTGCTGCAATAACGGGGTATCTACATTTTTGGAATTCACTGCTCTATCAGTTGATGGCCAGATCGCCGTTTTTATGAATGGCAACTTTAAAGAACGCTTCTCTCTGTCTGAAGGCTGTATTCCAGATAGTAGAAAATTAGCAGCTTTGTTGAGTTTAGAACTGGTATTCAGAATATAAGTATTAACACTTCTCTGTAAATAGCTGAGAATTGCAGGATTTTTAGAACTCAAAACTATTTTGGCTCCGGTTCTTAGATACGGGGCAGGGATTGAAATGCTCTCTACAGTCTCTCTGCCGTCTTTAAAAATACTCTCATCATTCATAATTTTAAGGTTGCTATTCTTTTGCAAAGATGCAGCATCTGTATGTTTTGAGATCCGATCTTTCTCAATTGAGGGATCTATTACCATTTTTGCGGGCAATGATTCCCAAAAACGCATCTCTTTGTTTATATGCTGTATTCTAGATTGAAGAGGATAAGCAACCCTGCTAGGCTTTAGGCTTTGATTCTCAATATCAAAACTTCCTTGTAAATAGCTGGCAGATCGTGGATTTATTTGACTCAAATAAGCCTTAGAACCTATCCGAAAAGTTAAAACATTCGTAAATATACTATTGATTGATTTTTCGGATAGGCTCTTAATTCCGGTTCCGAGACTTAAAGCAGAAACTAAAATATATTTTTCAGCCACCCTGCCCTCTTTCAATATATTTTCATATCTTGTATTTTTAAGGATATGTTGGTGAAACAACGGGGTATTTGCACTTTTGGGAATCAGATCCTTCTCAGTTGATGGCTTAATTGTTATTCTTATGGACGATAGTCCTCTAAAATGCCTATCTTTGTGTATAGGTTGTATTCTAGATTGAAGAATGGCAGATTGTGGGTTTATGCGACTCAAATAAGCCTTAATTTCTGTTCTTAGGTTTAAGGCTGGAATAAAAATGCTCTCTTCATCCATCCTGCCATATTTTAAAATATTCTCATTATTTATAATTTGTAGATCTCTGTTCTGCTGTATAGATGTAGCATCTGTATGCTTTGAAAGCCGATCTTTCTCGCCTAGGGCAGAAATTAATATATTCTTTCCAGCTACCCTGCCCTCTTTAAGGATATCTTCGTATCTTGTATTTTTAAGGATATGCTGGTGAAACAGCGGGGTATATGCACTTTTGGGAACCAGATCCTTCTCAGTTTCCTGATTTCTTTGTAAATAGCTGACAGATCGGGGGTTTATTTGATCTAAATAAGCCTTAGCTCCGGTTCTGAGGTTTGAGGCATGAACTGTAATAGGCTGTATTCCAGATGGTAGGGAATGGTTTGAACTCTGGTTCGCTCTATTAAAGCTCCTCTGGAAATAGATGATAGGCTGGGGGTTTATGTAATTCAGAGATGCTTTAACCGACCCTGTTATATATAGGGTCGGGATATTCTTTGAAAATGCATTTTTAAAAGGCGAAGGCGGCAAACGATCCTTATCTGTAGACAGGTATTGCAAAGACTCCAATGAAGCAGTTGGATTACAGGGTTTTTTGACCTTGCAGTAATAACCAGGTGTTTTCTCTAACTTTCTCAGCAGCTTTAAGTAAATACTATTCTTAAAATAATTACTGATCGATTCTATGTAACGGATATTTATTTTATTAGCGCTTCCTATGCCGGATCTAAGAAATATCAGTACAGGAAGTTTGCTTGATTTCCTGAAGATGCGGTATTTGCCTGCAATTCTACCATAAAAATCAAGCTCACCAGGCAAGGTAGAGGGTAACTTTGAGATAATGCTGTGCAAAGTATGTGGCTTCAGATTTTTTCCCCTCTTTTTGCTATAAAATTCCTCCAGCCGATGCCGCACCCCTTATTGCAGAGATAATCTGGCTGGTCTTTGGTTTTGTCAACTTAGTATGGGTCAGTACAAGGGTCTCAGTGGCAACGGTATTACTTGATGCATTGAATGTTGGACCGTCCCATTTAATAGGATATGCTTCATAGAAGTCCCACCACATTGCTGGTAATCCTGAATGGTCAAGAAGGTATATGGTGCCGTTCTTCCTGTTAATGTTCCCATTTATTACCTCCTCATACCAGTTCCAGAGAAGATCCAGATCAGTCAACCCGTGTTTTAAAGTGAGGTCTGAGTATTTGACTCCTGTTACAAACTTATACTCTCTATCATTTTCCCCACCGAACATCTTTGATTCTGTATTGATCTGGATGCTCAGGCCAGATACCTCGGTAAAACCGCCTGCTATAATTCCGTCTATTTCAACCAGAAAATTGTAGGCACTGTATGGATCTAATCTTGCACCCAGAGCCCTTTTTGCTACACCTATTGCTATATTTGCACCAAAAGCCGGCATGATTCCTCCTAAACTTCAGAAAGGCTTTTCGTTTTCTCTTCACTGAGTTTTTTATTTATTTTGCTCACCTCATCACACCATTGCTGCCGCTCTCTATGCTCCATATTCATAATGGTATCATAGTCCCAGTGGAAGTGATAAGCTAAAAAGGCTACCTCCTCGTAGAGATGATCGAGGGGGTAGCCGATTATTCCCCCAGAGATTCCATCTCTACATCGAACTTATGCTCGCACTTCGGACATACTGTCTTTATTACATTTGAACCGTTCTGATTAATCCTGGTGTACATCTCCTGAAGATATGCAAAGTCCCCTGCAAAGAGTCCTTCGATGACCTTTGGAGTTATCATCTTCAGATCTCCCAGGCGGGTAACAACCCTGGAGAGAAGGATGACAGTTAAATACGCCGGATTACTCTGAACCCTGGGGTCTTTTATAGGCAGTATCTCATCGGCTGCAGTGGCCAGTCTCATTTTGCCCTCTTTATGGAGAGTGCCTGTCTCATCCACATAGCCCATGGGCAGGACAAAATCATGCTCTGTCTGTAGAACTCCCATTTAGTGTCCTCTCAGTATTACTTCGTCCTCTTAATTCCTTCATGCACTAACTCAAGTGATTCTATAACCACCTCGTTTGATTTTGCACTAAAATCCGATGGATCATATTTTGTTGGCCATGCCTCAATAATGTCCCATCGTGACTTATCGTTCCCTTCCTCATCAATCAATATCAGAGAGATATTTTTCCTTGCTTTTATCGCACCAGACTGCTCAACCAGCTTTCTCCACTCATAGAGTTCCATTGAATCCGTCAGTCCTTTCTTCAGGGTTATATTCCCGTATTTTGTGAGACCTGAGAGCTTTCTCTGGTATGTTGGGTCTGTGCCCTCCCTGTAATCAACAGCATCAGTGGAAGAGTCCGGGATCGTGGCCTCTGAAAAACTCGCTGTCTGGATACCATCAATCTCGACTCTGAACCTGAAATTCCTGTATGGATCATTCCTTGTTCCAGTTGCCATTTTATATTCCTCCTTTAATTTAGTTTATTTTTCCAGTGTTTTCTGACTTATTCTGATTATTACGAACTCTGCCGGTCTTACAGGCGCAACCCCGACCTCTATGATCAACTGTCCGGCATCTCTTACCTCAGGTGGATTATTCTCGGCATCGACCTTGATATAAAATGCCTCTTCTGGCGTGCCTCCAAATAATGCACCATCCCTCCAGACCCTTGAAAGAAATGCCGTCAGGTTCCTTTTTACCTTTCCCCAGAGAGCGGGATCATTGGGCTCAAATACAACCCACTGGGTTCCTTTATCTATGGACTCCTCCAGGAAAAGGAACAGCCTTCTGATATTTATATACTTCCATTCCGGGTCGGCAGAGAGCGTTCTTGCTCCCCAGACACAGATTCCTGATGTGGGGAACGAACGGATGACGTTTATTCCCACCGGATTTAACCCGTCATGTTCGCTCTTTGTTATGATCCTTTCAACACCGCTCACCGAATCAAGAAAACCCTCTGAGATGCCAGCAGGTGCCTTATGTACACCTCTTACTGAATCGGTATGAGCATATGTTCCGGCAACCGCACCTGATGGGGGCATGGTTTTCTTCTTGCCTGTCAACGGGTCGCTGATAATAACCCATGGATAGTACAGTGCCCCATATGAGGAATTTAAGCCGCTTCTGAACGTTCTTACCGCCATTGGGTCCAAATTTGCAGGAGGGTCAGCGATAAAGAAGCAATCTTTTCTAAGTCCGCAGTACTTAAGCCCTGCTGAAATTACATCCTTGTTTATATCTTTGTTTGCAGCTCCATCAGGAATAGCAACAATATTAATATCATCAACGGTATCAAATGCGTGAAGGCCATTTTGCAGTTTTTCATCACCTTCGAAATCTGCTGCTATAAGTGTAGATTTACCATCATCATCTTTGATACCATCCTTACCGCCTTCTAATTTTACAGTCTGATCTGATTTCGGGATTCTCTCCGGGTCTTCCCTGCTTATTCTGATGAATGCTGATTTATTATTTATAATATCTTCGATATTGGCATTTGTAAGGTTATCGAATATCTCCTCAGTGCCTTTATATTTCACAACCAGCATGACCCCATCTGCTAAGTCAGTGGCTTTTTTAATTCCAATATTCACATCTTCGCTCCATTTTCCGTCTGAGGATGCTGTAACGTTTATCGTGTCATCATTTTTATCATCTTTCAATGTTGCGGTCGATGATGCAGATGTCTTTTTATTATCTTCGTAATGGCATGTTCTTACCACATAACATCTTGTTCCGCCTTCACTGAAAAACTGACTTACAGCATATGCAAGATAACCATCAGCAGTGTAACTTCCGAATGTATTCACAAACTGTGTCCAGTTCGCGATCTCCTTTGCCACACCTATTGGCCCCATCTTAGCAATTCCTACAAATGCTCCAGTTGATGTGCCAACTCCTTCGATTGGCTTTGATCCTCCGGATACTTCCTCAACATAAACTCCTGGTGAAAGATACTGACCCATATTTTACCTCCTTTATTAAATTTTAGAATTTTACTTATTTTTCTTATCTATTATTTATTATATATTTTAGCGTTTTTTAAAAAATCTCTTTTTTTATCTATCTATTCATAAATATAATATCTCGCAAGAAAGACTTACTTGACCTTTCGCTACGATATTCTTCACAAATTATACTTTTTAGACTCCGGTCTGGTTATCTGCAAATCTCAGTTGTAACACCTCCATTGTATTTTACTTTTTGATCAAAATTATTGGATTCAGGAATATAGTGCCTTTTTTTAAAAGAACTGATACTGTTTTAGATTTATAGTTTTTACTTTTAATACTTAAATATATTTTTGTGTTTGCATATGTAGAATCAAACAGGATTAAAAAATCACCGTCATTATCTGAAATTGCGCTCTGGGTCATGCTTTTAACATCTATAGAGGCTTCAGGAACTGGCCTGTCATCCGTATCAGCAATCCTGCCTTCCAGTACGATTATACCCTCAGGAAATGGATAGTTTGATTTTGGCTTTAAAAATAGATCAATGAAAGGTTGTTCAGGTTTGATCGATCCAGTATCAACAGTAAAATTTCCCTGTCTGTAGAACTTTCCGCCGGCTGTGATATTGTACTTCCCTTCGGAGAGGTTAGTTAGAAGAAAGTAGCCCGTGGTATGCTTAATAACAGCCTTCCTTATACCCGGGACTTTTAAGAACACATCTCCAATAACCTTTTTTTCAGGATGAAGGTTATCCTTTAGCATTACAGCAAGAGACAGGCTTGTCTTTATCCTCTCAAGAAAGATCATTTCTTACCCATCCTGTATAAGTCTATATCCTTTTCCATAACCCTTGAGATCCTGACAGGCGGCCTTCCAGATGGGACCCTGACCGGTGTAAGGATGTAAGAGGGTGAAATCTTAAATGCCCTGTTGGGAAATCTCTCCCAGAGCTTGTTTACATCATCAAGTGTGAGGTTGTCAGGAACGATCCTTATCTCGTCATTTCCACTCCCTTTCAGGCTACCCATTAGCATTTCTTCTCTTAGTACAGGGCTATCATAAAATATCTGCATAAGCTTCTCTAATATTATGAGTTCTATCTCTCTGTTTTTAGCGTAAGGGGTAAAGATATAGTGTAGATCAAGCGTAAGGGGTGGATACCGCATCCTGTCTATTCCTACAGGCTCTGATCCTGTATTTCTTAAGTAAGAACTCTCAACAATCTGATATAAAAAGACAGAGAGCTTGGGAGTCGTGGTTGATTCAATATCAGCAGGTGAATCAAAGGTGATTGAATCATCAGCCGAAAGTTCAGAGATCCCCTGCTGAAGAAGTGCCTTTAAAGTCTCGCCAACATCTTTTAAGATTGCCATTTATCTCTCATCCGCCTCTATCAGTTCGTAATAAGGTTCAAAATCTGTCTTTAGAAAGGGTTTACCGATCTTCTGGTATTCTCTCTTTGCAGCATGCATTATATGGTGCATTCCGATCTCACTGGACTCCTCTGCAGCATAAAATGCCGCTGTTAAGACAATATTTTTAATATTTCCACCTGCAAGCTTTAATTTCTCAGATAAAAACTTGTAATCTATATCCTCAGAAACCGGTGCATCCTTCGGGAATATCCCTGTCCATATCAGTTTCCTCTGTATCTCATCAGGAAAAGGAAACTCAACCATGAACTGTATTCTCCTCAAAAAGGCATCATCGATATTTCTACTTAGATTTGTGGCAAGTATAACAACACCCTCATACTCCTCCATCTTCTGAAGCAGATATCCGATCTCTATGTTGGCATACCTGTCGTGAGCATCTTTAACTTCAGAGCGTTTTCCAAAAAGGGCATCTGCCTCATCAAAGAACAGGACAGCGTTGCTCGTCTCGGCCTCTTTAAAAATAGTACCAAGGTTCTTTTCCGTTTCACCGATGTACTTGCTGACTACACCGGATAGATCGATTTTGTAGAGATCCAATCCTGCCTCCCTGGCGATAATCTCAGCAGTCATGGTTTTTCCTGTACCCGATGGTCCAGAAAAAAGAACATTCAGTCCCTTTCCCATTGAGAATTTCTTATCAAACCCCCAGTCGGTGTATACGGTTCCCCTGTATTTAATGTGTCCTGATACTTCTTTTAGTTGCTTTTTTATGTCCTTTGGAAGGATTAAATCCTCCCAGGTATAGACAGGTTCGATCTTTCTGGCAAAGGCAGTAAGGTTCCTGTTGGATTGTGTCTTACAACCCTGGTAAAGGTCATCCATGGATAATGTGGAGCCGCCATTTACCATTGCGATATTGCGTGCCGTGAAGATGGCATCCCTTATCTGGCCGCCGCTTAATTTAAACTTGCTGGCAAGGGCGCCAGTATCCACATCATCGGATATGTTACCGTTCAGGAACGATTCCCAGAGCTTCTTACGAAGCGCAAATGAGGGCATGGGATAACTGATGTTGATAAAGCAATGGTTTTTTAAAATTCCTGTCGGCTTCCATGCCCGCTCACCTGACAGGAATACCCAGTTTGGAAATAGGTCCAGCTCTTGAAGCAGGTATTTTATATTAACTCCTGAATCCAATAGTGAATCAAATCCCTCAAGGTACAGTGCTGAATTTTGTAATAAGGCCTCACGAAGAATGAATCTTATAGTCTCGGAGCAGTCATTACCTTTCAAGGCACCGCAATCTACCACAAACAGGGGCGTGTTCAATTCCCTGCAAATAGCCTCAGCCATCAGCTTCTTTCCAGTTCCATAGGAACCATGGAAAAAGAGTACCGGGACTTTCATACCTGGCTTTATCAGCTCAATTACCGTATTTTTAGTATCATCCGATAAAATAATGTCTCCGAGAGATCTATCTGGTTCTATTATTGCTGAAAAATTCCGTATTCTCTGGTCTATCTCACTGGATCCGAGTATAAAGCTTATTATTCTTTCATCGACCTTAATAGATCTGGATAGAAGAGGGAGCTGGTCATCGGCTGTAAGATAAACAAGGTGGTTCCTGATAAGAGGCGCTGGCGGTGAAAAAATCTCCCTCATCCTGAGCTTATCCTCCATAAAGGAAGAGAGTAGATTTATCACAAGATCAACAGTAGGCCGCTTTTTTGTCACATCATCCTGAAGGTATGAATACAGCTTCTCATATCGCAGGTCAAGTTCAGGCACAAGGCAGATTAAAAGTATATCGGCCTCACAGGATTGAAGATGAAAAAGCTGAGACAGAAGGTGAAGTCTCAGTTCTTTTCCTGCCTTGATACTTTCAATTTTTTTTCTATTAATTTCCCTGGTTATTGTTTCGATCTTATCATGTTGAGGATTTGAGCGAACGTCCACCTTCAACTGGTAAGGCGGAGCTTGCAGGATTGCATTCACTTCACTCTCAGAGATGTATAAGCCCTGAAGATCATCCACGCCCTCACTGTGCTCTGCCCTCCATTTCTCAAGGTTGAGATTGATTATTAGATCGATCCTGCGAAGTTCATCAAGAAGGTGATCGAGGTTGTTCTCATAGATATTCATAGTCTTTATTTAACAACCATTTGAAGTGCTGTAATCAGTATATCGCGATCAGATCGATTCCCGCTCGATTTTAGCCGATCAACTTCGACAAGGAACCTTCCGATAGTCTCCTGTTCCACATTATTCCTTTGTATAAACCTCATTGCAAGGATCTTCAGTTCTTTCTTTGAAGAATATTTCCTGGGCATCTTATCATCAATAAAATTAAATATGTGCCCGCATTTTTTGTGTCCTATAGTTGGTGTTGATGGGTTTGCAGAGGTCCTTATGTAGTCCCTGAATATGCAGTTCTCTATAATTTCTCCACATTCACATATTATCGTTTTTACCACCGCCATATACAAAAATAAATAAAATCAACTAATCAGAAGGAGTTTCACTGCACAATTGCTCGCTCCTTGTTGGAGTTATTATTGTTATTATTATGGCTCACATGTACACGGGCATATATATTTGTTTCGTTGTTTAAAATGAGAACAAAAAAGTTATTTAAACCTTGCATACGTTTGCATAGGTAGGGGTTTAAAATAACATGGTGATCGGGATTATAGCTAACAGGAGTGAAGGCAATGACAATAATGCATATGACCTGTGTATATTCGGTGATATGATATGAATCCTATCTACCTACTCATAGCGATGTATACCATGATCGTAGTTGCCCTTTCCATATATGGAAGCAACAACCTTCTCTTTGCTTATCTCCACAGTAAAAGGAAGAAGGAAAAACCTCCAGATACGCCCTCCTCTTACCCGGCTGTGACAATCCAGCTCCCTGTATATAATGAGTTCTACGTAGTTGAGCGCCTGATAAGAAAAGTAGCAGATATGGATTACCCGATTGAGAAACTTGAGATACAGGTACTGGACGATTCAACAGACGAAACTACAAATATAATACAGGGATGCATTAATGAGCTTGGAAGCATGGGCCTTAATATCTATTTGCTCCGCCGCCCTACAAGGGAGGGATACAAGGCCGGGGCACTGCAGGAGGGCCTAAAGCATGCGCAGGGTGAATTCATAGCGATTTTTGATGCTGATTTCCTGCCTGATCCTGATTTTCTTAAGAAGTGTATCCCATATTTCTCTGATCCTACTGTAGGCATGGTACAGACAAGATGGGGGCATATAAATGAAGATTATTCCCTTCTCACAAGGGCGCTTTCTATCGGGATCGATGGGCATTTCCAGATAGAACAGAGTACAAGGTACAGTGCCGGGCTCTTCTTTAACTTCAACGGCACTGCAGGTATATGGCGCAGGAAGTGCATTGAGGACTCTGGAGGATGGCAGGCTGATACTCTCGCTGAGGATCTGGATTTAAGCTACAGGGCACAACTCCAGGGCTGGAAGATGATCTTTCTTGATGATGTGGTTTCTCCTGCTGAGGTCCCGGTACAGATAAATGCCTTCAAACGCCAGCAGTTCAGGTGGGCTAAAGGCTCAATCCAATGTGCCAAGAAGCTCCTGCCAGAAGTTGCAAAATCAGATGCTTCAGTCTTCAGGAAGATAGAGACTCTGCTACACCTCACTTATTACTCAGTGCATCCAATGATGGTTGTGCTTCTGCTCCTCAGTCTTCCTCTTATTACTTTTTCAAGTACTATCTTCTCTTATTTCAAGTTCTTAGCTTTCGGTACTCTTGGGCCTCTGGTCATGTATACCCTCTCGCAGATGGAGCTGTATGAGAATTGGTGGCGGCGCCTGGTATATCTGCCTATGCTCACTGTCCTCGGGATCGGGATATCGGCCAGCAGTACCATAGCTGTCGTAGAAGCACTGCTCAATCGTAAAGGCGCTTTCCTGCGAACACCCAAGTTCGGGATAGAGAGAAGAGCTGATAGGTGGGATACAAAAAAATACAGGTTAAATTTTCCCTTCACCACTATCCTGGAGCTTTCTCTTGGTATATATGCCCTGGCTGCTCTTTATCTGTCGATTACTACAGGAAGCTATTTTCTGGTACCGTTTCTTATGCTCTATGCACTTGGCTATTTCTATATCGCAGGACTAACGATTCTGCACTCACTCTAGAAAAACTCAATGTTTACATTCTGTCTTAAACACATACCGTTTTTCTCAGTCCCTTACTTTTGGCAACAACGAATCAATATCTCCAAACATACCTGTTATAAAAGATTCGAGAGCTTCTCTCCCTGCAGAGTCAGGACAGATACTTATTGCTTTTAATGCCTGTTCCCGTTCTTTTAAAGCTGTCCAGATAAGAAAACTTTTAGTATCAATATTATCCAATATCTCCTTGATTTGCTCACTATTAGATGCTATCTGATTCGATTTAACTATGTATTCAAGTTCATTTCTTTCAGAATGATTCCTTGTTAGTCCATAGAGTAATGGGAGTGTAATCTTTCCTCGCTTTAAATCGGTTATTCCTTTTGGATGCCAGATTGATTCCATATCGTTAAATATTTGTATTGCAAAACCGAGATGGTGACCAAAAACTCCGCAAGCATGGATCAGTTCATCGTTTTCAGTTCCGACCATTGCGCCGGTTGCACATGCTGTGGCATAGATATTGGCGGATTTCATTTCCACCGTTAACCAGTATTCTTCTATAGTCTTTGTAACGCCTGATAGATCTCTATCCTGGCCTGCTGCTAAATAGAAAAATGAATCGATAATGTATTGATTTATTCTATGAAGTACAGCATGATGAAGAGGCGCTCTGTTAAGTATTTCAAAAGAAAGGTTATGTATTGCTGATCCATAATTCCACGCTCTTTCCGGGCCAACCTGTTCCCACAATTCCCCACTCTTGTCCTGGTCAAACAGATCATCAAAGATGCGTACACTCATCCCAAGTGTCAATAATGCGGCTGAAACATGGACAGCATCTTTCGGGTTTCCATTGACAGCCTTGCAGGATGCAAGTGGCAGCATAGCCTCAGGGATCACAGGTTCTTCAAATAACCTGGATGATACATAGTTCAATCCAGGCCAATAATCAGGCACAGAGTCTCTGAGAATTTTTCTAACTTCCGGATATAATGATTTTAGCCAGTCCATTTTGAATTGAACTATTCGATTATGATTTTCAAGACATTGGATTTCCATTTGCCTAATTTCCAATAGATCGAGTGGATACCACATGTATTAAAGGCATATGATGTGATATAGTAATTGTAATCCACAGCGGGACTATTCAGGACTCTTCCATCATAATCTCCTTCCGGAACAAAAGGATTTGATCTGTCTGAAGGGACATCTTTTCCGCTAAGGCAACCGTCGACATATTCTCCATATACTTCTTTCGGTCCCATGATGTAGACTTTGTGTCCCGGTTCTGTAAACTCTACCACGTGAACTACCCTTACTTCTTCATTGATTTTGTATTTTGTCTTGGAAGTCATTATTGTCAACCGTCTTCCATCAATGATTTTACCCTTATCGGCCCAGGAAGAATATCCACTTGCAACACGGATTTCATCTTCGGAAGCCTGGACTATAATATCACCCTTACGAACGAATAAATTCTTCACATCCAAAAAGAATCCAAAATCTTTATCAATCATTTCATCCTACCTCCACATATTCTGTTGCGCTTATGGTCTGATAATCATGGTCTCTTCCCTCTTAGCGGTAAGGCCAGCAGTAGTGCTTTTCCCGTCAACAGTTACGGCTTCTGCTGTTTTTGTAATAGTGGCTCTTACCCTGGTACCACCTTCTCCTTTTATTTCACGCTTTAATCTATAACCGGAATGGGGTATTGGTTGTGGAGTGTTAATACCGCAACTCGGTATTTTGAACAAATCCAGTTGTAATCTTGAGTAACTACAGGTTCCTCCTCCGTTGTTGTCAAAATAAGAGAGGTGGTCACTTATTCCTGATGTGTGATTATCAGGAGGAATCTGGTCAGCAGGCATCCAGCCACTATTACTGCTCCGAGCACTCGGCCTAGTGCTGAAACATCCTGTATGATCAATCGAAGAACTGACAGATTCAGAATCCTGGACTTGGGAAAGATTAGAACCACGGACGATAATGGGTGTAATCATCCCCCATCTAGTTCCATCGTTTACCGCGGTCGATGGTCCTAATGCTACTCCAGTGGCACTGGCTGAGCATGAATTAGTTGAAGAGCATCCAGGTATACATCCTCTGAGTGTTTGTGAATTCTCTTTCAGATCAATAGGCATTGAACCTGGTGTTTCAAGAATCTGCTGCTGCATTGCTGCAATTTTATCAGGGGAGTTTTCCTTCTGAAACTGGAGAATCTCTTTGCGATATATTGATGTACTTTTAAGGCCGATCCTTTTCGCTGCCCCCTGCTGTACAACATGGGTCAGTTCATGGGCCATTAATTTAGTATCTGTTACTTTTTCGCCTCTGCCAAGCCAGATATCCGAACCATTAGTAAAAGCTCTTGCACCCAGACTTCTGTTAAGCTCAGCAGCCTCTGAGTCCGTTTTCACCCTTACATTACTGAAATCGTAGCCTGTTTGGAGTTCCATGGTTTTCTGGATTAGTGGAGGTAAAAGGCTTCCCATGCCTTTGCTTTGCAGAATCCGATTCTCTAAGGATGAAGGAATGTTTTTTTCCTCATGATAAGATTCTCCTTCATTTCTGGAAATACGCAATTTTCTGGTGCTATTGTCCTTATGAGTTATTTCCTGCCTCTTATTTTCAACGAAACCAAGGACTCTTGAAACATCTAAATTCGAGATAATCTCCTGTTGGGAGTGATTTAAATTTACATTATCCGAAAATATCCCGCCCTGAGATACCTGTTCAGCTACCTTATTAGCTTCCTGTTCATAAACATCCTCCGGCGCTCCTATCGTTAGTTTCCTCTGGATCATCCGGGCTTCACTAACCTCTTCCTCTTCTTCTTCCTTTGTCGATTGATTCTGCTGTACATCATCACATACCGTACATTTCTGCTGGATGGAGGGCTCATGGGTTTTGGTTACTGCCTTCTGCTCGTATCTACCCCCAGACTTGTCGATTCTGAGCTTTGCCTGCAAAGCTCCGTATTTAATCAATCTCTGCACAGCCTGGTTCCCAATAGTCCTTTGAAGGAACATGATTGTATCGGTGGGTGATTCTACAGACTGAGAAAAACCAGCCCCTGGCATCTGAGAAGCAGATTTTTTCCTTTTTGCCCCAGGCTTTTTATCTGCTATACTACTTATTTCTCTCATTTTTTACCTCCTACCTATTTCATATTTGAGTTACACAAACTTAAATCTTTATAAGAAGGGATTTCATTGCTCTATTGCTCGCTCCTTATTATTTATTAGAATAACCAATCATTTTGTTTATATCTCGTAAGTACATGTGCATTTATATATTTTTCTAATACTGAATCCTCTGGGTCTTTATCTGAATCTCTTTGGGTCTATTCTGATGATCTGGTCATCGTCTTTACCAGGCACACCCCTGCCGTCCCTGTTGCTTGTAAGAATATACAGGAAATTATCAGGGCTGACAACAACATCCCGCAGCCTGCCAAAATCTCTATTAAGATGGCGGCGAAGAGCCGCAGGCTGATCATCTATTATCGCCTCATACAAGCTCTGGCCCCGCAGCCCTGCAAAAAATAAAGACCCATCTAAATAAGCAGCACCAGAAGGTGCCCATGTCTCTGTACCGCTGTGGATTACAGGGCTTACAAATCCTGGCGCTTCTTCATCACCCTGAATAATCGGCCAGCCATAGTTTTTTCCAGGCTCAATAAGATTCAACTCATCATTACCCCTGGGGCCGTGCTCGGTTGCCCAGAGCCTTCCCTGACCATCCCAGGCAAGACCCTGGGGGTTTCGATGGCCAAAAGAATAGACAGGCGAGTCTGGAAAAGGATTGTCAGCAGGGATTGTCCCATCATCTTTTAAGCGTAAGATCTTTCCAGCTAAAGAGTTCTCATCCTGGGCCAGATCGGGATTATTGGCATCACCTGTTGTGATGTACAGGTGCCCATCAGGACCGAACTTTATTCTACCGCCGTTGTGTATTGAGGCCCCGGGGATATTATCGATGATTATTTCTTTATCTGACAAATTGTTATCATGTTTTCTAAATCTTACCACTCGATTAGCTAAAACTGCACCATTTTGATAGGTGTAATAAACATATATCAATGAATTCTGGACGAAATCAGGATGTAGCGCAATACCAAGTAAGCCTCCTTCACCTATATGAGCCACTTCATCAATGGTAAGCAAGGGACCGGGAAGTAAGCCTTCTTTTTCATCGATCAATCTTATCCTGCCTGCCCTCTCGGTAAAAATAATACTGCCATCAGGCAGAAAATCAAGAGCCCAGGGAATATCCAACTCTTTAGCCACAGAAACAGCAGGAAGTATATCATCCAGAGGTGGTGCGGTTGGGGCAAGGATATCGCCAGGTCTTCTAGCTGAAAAATCCCACAAGACAAGGCCGATTAACAGGATTATAAAAACAATTATAGCAATGAGAACAAGTGATTTTTTATTCGAAAGTTGAGCCATAGACTTATTCAATACCCCTGATATAATTTCTCAAGATTTTACATAAAGGTTTCTGGATTTTAGAAGCTTAAAAATTTGTCACCAAATAAACTTATTACCCACCTGTGCATAGTGAGGATTTATGATTGTTTCTATGACGCTTGAGCTAAAGGATATTCCGGGTCAGCTTGTTCTTGCACTTTCGCCGATATCAGAGTTACATGGGAATATTATGAGCGTTGTACACCAGCACGAAGAGAAAACTCCCAGAGGAACAATCCCTGTACAGATCACTTTTGAGATAGACCAGCGCGTTCTTAACGAACTCATCGAGCGGCTTGAGAAAAGCGGTGTCAGAGTGGCAAGAGTAGGGGAAGAGAGGCTGAGATCCTCGGTCTCTTTAGTTCTTATAGGACATATCATCCATTCGGATATAGGAGACACCATCGACAGGATAGATTCAACAGGCTTTGCAGAGGTCGTTGACCTGTCACTCTCGATGCCGGCGATCGACAGGACTTCATCAGCATACCTTGTAATCAGTGCTATCGGGGAGAAGGAATTGAAAAAAGCACTTGAGATACTGCGGGATGTTGCAGATAAAAAGGACCTGCTTATGATCGAACCAATCAGGCTTAATTCGGAGGGAGCATGAAGACTATCAGATTATCCATCATCGGGTTCGGGGCGGTAGGCCAGGGGGTAGCCCGATCTATTCTGTCAAAACAGGGGTATATTAATAAACAGGGCATCAACCTGTGCGTTGTAGGGATAGCGGATTCTGGCGGATGCGAGATCGATGATAAGGGAATAGACCTGATGTGCGCTATAACGAGAAAAAAACAAACAGGCACAGTTGCAACATGTGCAGAAAGCGCATTTGATCTGATCAGTAACGTGGAGCATGAGATCATCGTAGAAGCAACTCCTACGAACATCAAGGATGGTGAACCTGGACTCAATAATATGCTTACTGCCCTCAATTCAGGAAAGCACGTTGTCACATCGAATAAAGGACCTCTTGCATTGCGTTTCTCCGATTTGAAAGAGATGGCTGAAGATAACGGCCTGTTCTTCAGATATGAATCTACGGTGGGCGGGGCTGTTCCGATATTCAACCTTGTTCATGAGGCCATGGCTGGTAACACTGTTATCGGGATTGAGGGCATACTCAACGGTACCTGCAATTATATCCTTACAAGGATGGCAGAAGAGAGGCTGCCATACGAGCTTGTGCTGAAAGAGGCACAGGAACTGGGGATAGCAGAGACCGACCCAACATACGATGTTGAAGGTATCGATTCTGCATGCAAACTTGTCATCATCGCAAACTCGATCTTCCATGATGCTGTCACATATCGCGATGTAGATATCACAGGCATCACAAAAATCACACCTGAGGCCCTTGAGCTTGCCAGTAAAAACAATTACGTGGTAAAGCTCATCTGTGAGGCAGGGAATGGTACGCTTACTGTGGCGCCGCGCCTTGTCCCCAAGCGGCATCCCCTTGCTGTGGGAGGCACGCTGAACGTTGCATCCATACTGACCGACCTTGCAGGAAGGATCACTATCAGTGGAAAAGGTGCAGGTTCGATTGAGACCGCAAGCTCTATCCTGAGCGATGTCCTGTATATTGCAAGAAATTCATGAGGGCTGTTATCGTTAGTAGAGAGGAAACTGAGAGAGTTCGGCAAAAACTGCTCTTTGAGGGCGCTCTTGATAAAACCAGAAGGCTTGTTAAAAAGAGCGGTCTTATTGAGATCCCTGTAAAGGAATCTTTTGCAGCAGAAGATCTTACCCTGGTTGAACAGGAAGAGCCCCATTTCTATATCCCGAAAAAGACCCATGGCGACTATCTTGATATTCCAGATAGCGAGAGAAAGTTTTTACCTGCAGGATGGCAGATCCTCGGGGATATAATCATAATCTCGTTGCACGAGAGGCTTGAGAACCGAAAAGCAGAGATAGGTAAGGCATTATTGTCATTTTATCCAGGGTGCAGGACAGTGCTTCTTGACAGGGGAATAAGCGGTCAGATGAGGCAGCCTGAGCGGGAAGTAATCGCAGGGGGGAGCACTGAGACCATACATATGGAGAACGGCTGTTCTTTTAAGATTGATGCTATGAAGATTATGTACTCCAAGGGAAACCTCGCTGAAAGAAAGCGCATGAGCAAGCTTGGTGAGGGTGAAACTGTTGTGGATATGTTTGCTGGGATCGGGTATTTCTCGATACCCATGGCAGTACATTCAAAACCCAGAAAGATATTCGCTATAGAAATAAACCCTGTAGCATCTGGTTATTTAAAAGAGAATATAAAGCTTAACAGAGTAGAGGATGTTGTTGAACCTGTGACCGGAGACTGCGCAGTTGCTACCCCGCACGGGATAGCGGACAGGGTGATCATGGGGTACTTAGATGCACATGAATACCTTGAGCACGGTATCCGTGCCCTCTCACCAGGCGGGATTATTCATTACCATGAGGCTGTGCCTGAGGCGATAGAGCGCCGTCCTGTTGAGAGGATATTTGCTGAAGCAGGAAAACAGGGAAGAGATGCAAAAATAATCAATATGAGAAGGATAAAAAAGTACTCACCAGGAGTATGGCATGTGGTAGTGGATGCGAGGATAGCAGCCAGGAGCCCATAGATGCTCTGTAGCCCAGGCATCATATAAGCTTAACTAGAGTTCCGATATCTAATAACATCAATTAAAAATAACATGACATCACAACCACTATTCCTCCCCATGTCCCTGCATGAAGCAGAGGCGCTGGGAATCCATGAATTCGATATAATCCTCGTTACCGGGGATGCCTATGTTGACCATCCCTCATTCGGCACAGCAGTGATCGGGCGGGTGCTCCATGATGCAGGCTTTAGCGTGGGCATCATAGCCCGGCCTGACTGGAAAAATGAATCGGATTTTAAGAAGCTCGGAAAACCCGGACTGTTCTTTGGCGTTACCTCAGGGAATGTGGATTCAATGGTGAACAACTATACAGCAAATCTGAAAAAACGCAGCGATGATGTTTATTCACCCGGCGGTATACCGCGGAGGCCTGACCGCTCGACTATAGTCTATGCTGATAAGCTTCATGCTATTTTCCCTGATACCCCGATCGTGCTGGGTGGGATCGAGGCAAGCCTCAGGCGGTTTGCCCATTATGACTACTGGTCGGATTCTGTGCGCCGATCCATTCTCGCTGATGCGCCTGCGGATCTGCTGGTGTTCGGGATGGGGGAGAGGCAGGTGATCGAGATCGCCAATCGCCTCTCAAAAGGTGAGGATATAAAGAATATCACCGATGTCCCGGGCACGGCCATCAAAATGGAGATAAGCAGGTGGCGCTCGATAGGGCATGAGGACTATGTCGAGATACCGGGCTTTACTGAAGTCTTGAGCGATAGAGCTCTTTACGCTAAGGCATTCAGCCTACACTACCAGGAGCAGGACCCTGTCAGGGGAAGAGCTATGGCACAGCCGCATCCAAAAACGATAATCATACAGAATAAGCCAGCCATGCCTCTGAGCACTCAGGAGCTTGATCGTATATATGAGCTGCCCTATACAAGGATGCCCCATCCCTCTTATAAAGAATCCATACCTGCGCTCGCTCCTGTTAAGTTCTCGGTCATAAGCCACCGCGGGTGCTTTGCTTCCTGCTCTTTCTGCGCCCTGACGCACCACCAGGGCAGGATAGTGCAGAGCCGCAGCATAGAATCGATCATAAGGGAGGTTAAAAGAATGGCACAGATGCCTGATTTTAAAGGTATCGTGCAGGATGTGGGAGGTCCGACTGCCAATATGTATTCGATGTGCTGCAGCAAATGGGATACCCACGGCGCATGTTCTGATAAAATATGCACACACCCGTTATGCAGGAGCCTTGATACAGGCCATCATCACCAGGTTGAGCTCCTGCGGTGCCTGCGTAAGGTACCTGGTGTAAAAAAGGTGTTCATAGGCTCAGGGATACGCTATGATCTTGTACTGGCTGATTCATCGGATTACCTTTCAGAGCTATGCGCCCACCACATCAGCGGGCAGTTAAAAATCGCACCTGAACACGTATCACAAGACGTCACGGATATGATGCACAAGCCATCAAGAGAGGTGTTTGAGCATTTCAAAAACAGATTTGAGGCAGAAAATAAAAAACTCGGGAAAAAACAATATCTTATCCCCTATTTCATGTCAGGGCATCCTGGCTGTACCCTCAGGGATATGGTTGAGCTTGCGGAGTACATACGCGATAATAACATGTATACCGAGCAGGTTCAGGATTTCACGCCCACGCCAATGACAGCCTCTACATGCATGTATCACACAGGGATCGATCCTTTTACCATGAAAGAAATCCACGTTGTGAAAGGGCGGGAGAAGCGGATACAGCGCGCGCTTATGCAGTATAAGGATAAAAGGAATTACGGGCTGGTGTATGAGGGATTGAAGACTGCCGGGCGGACAGACCTGATCGGGAATGAATGGAAATGTTTGATACGGAGAAGGTAGAGAGGAATTTAATTGTCCCGGTGAATAAAAGAAGCGGCATTACTGCGATTTATGAAGGCGCAAGTGTAAGTTATGAATTAAACCATTAAGTTTATATTACGAACTCTCCTAAAAAGAAAGGGAATTCTCAGAGGGGTATAATAGAGGTAATAATATTATGAATAGAAAAGTATCGGTAATATTGTTGATAACAATAGTATCTTTGATAGGAGTTCCACAGGCTCAGGCAAATAAAATTATTTTAAATGATTTTTCAACACTTTATAATGCCTCAGATACGAAGCTAAATACATGCAAAACATGCATGGCTTCTACCACTCCCCCAGTAAGCTGGAATAAATATGGTTTAGATCTGAGAAGCAATACTGCCTTTAATCGTGATAATTCAATTCAAGCTATGAAAAATATTGAGTCTTTAGACTCCGATGAAGACAAATTTATAAACGTTGATGAAATCCATAATTCTACTTTCCCAGGCGACGAAAGCGATTTTCCAATAATATCAACTTCATCAGTAACACCATCTCCCACCGTTGCACCTATTCAAACTCAAATACAAACTCCAGCATTCACTCCAATAGGAACAGAACCAAAATCAACTAATACAATTATGAATGGTTTTTTTACGCCTGTTATGTTTGTATTTGTGTATTTCTTCGCTATTAGAAAGAGAAAGGAGTAAGAATAATATCCCTAGTTTTTATTGCGCAACGGGTATAGTTTGTGAAGTTGAATTTAAAGTACCGGCATAAATAGTTGTAGAGTATTTATTTGTTCTTTTTTTCTGAGTTTTGATTCATTAGTATCTAACATTTAGCCTTGCAGTCCTAAATTCATCGTAAACATCCCAGCCCTGTCCAACAGAACCATGATAGCAGCCAGGAGCCCAGAGATGCTCTCCGCACCATTCTCTCCGTACCATTCTCTAAGATGCGGGAAATTCTATCAATAACATCCCGTCCAGTTCATCAATCTGGGTTAGCTATTTCATCTTTTAAATGTAAAAAGAAAGCCATGCCAGACGCCAGAAATAACCTTAACAAACCACCAAGACCCTTCGTATTCATCAACGCAGCCATGAGCGCGGACGGGAAAATAGCAACGATAGAGCGAAAGCAGACCAGGATCTCAGGCAGGCTTGATTTTGACCGCATGGATGAACTCAGGGCAACATCTGATGCGATCATGGTAGGCATCGGCACCGTGCTCTCAGACAACCCGAGCCTTACTGTAAAATCAAAAGAGCGCAGGGAAACGCGATTAGCAAGCGGACTTCCTCCGAACCCTGTCAGGATCGTGGTTGACAGCCTGGTAAGAACTCCTGTTGATGCAGATATCTTCAAAAAAGGTGAAGGCAAGAGGATAATAGCAGTCTCTGAGAGCGCGCCGCGGGAGAAGGTAGCGCAGCTTGCGAAGTATGCTGAGATCATCACCCCGGGTGAAGAAAGCGTGGATCTTGAGAGATTACTTGTCGAATTAAAGAACCGCGGGATCAACCGCCTGATGGTAGAGGGTGGGGCAACATTGAACTGGGGACTTATATCAAGAGGGCTTGTGGATGAGATCTATACCTTTGTCGGGAATATCGTAATAGGAGGCAGGAGTGCGCCAACGCTGGTGGACGGAGATGGGTTTATCAGCGAATTCTGCAGGCTCAGGCTCATCTCATGTGAAAAATTAGAGGATGGTGTTCTTATCAAATGGAGAGTCTCGAATAATCTTTGAGATCCGCAGCGTTTTATCTCACATTCGAGAGGTTCTGATAAGATACTCTGATTTATTCTCAGGGCGAGACGATTGAAGAAACAATCAAAAATGTAAAGGAAGCAGTTGAGGCGCACATTATGGCTTTAAAAGAAGAAGAGAAAATACCAGCAGAAGAAGATTTTATCATTGCAAGAATAAATGTGGCGATATCTGCTGCGGTCTAAACCCAGTCTATTTTCACAAGGCTTTGCAATTATCAAATTCAATAATAAATTTGCTTGGTGGTGCTTTTGACATTTTGAGCTTCTCCGTGGACTCCGTGATAATCCCCAAAGTTTAAATATTTTATCATATATTATCATAAAAAATCATAACGGAGTAATAAAGTTGCTACACAAAAATCCAGCAGGTGGAACACCTATGGTAAGTGATACAGCGTATATATCAGAATCGGCGGTAATTATCGGGAACGTGGAGATAAAAGGGAACGTCTATATAGCCCCACATACTACCATAAGAGCGGATGAACCCGGCTCTGCGATAATAATTGGCAGCGGCTGCAATATACAGGATAACGTTGTAATCCATGCCCTGGTAGGCTCGGCAGTTATCACCGGTAAAAATACTTCGCTTGCACACGGCTGCATAGTGCATGGACCTTGCACTATTGGCGATAACTGCTTTATTGGATTCGGCTCTGTGGTTTTCAACTGCGTCATAGGAGATGACTGCGTTATCCTTCACAGGGCGCTGGTAAAGGATGTAAAGATTCCTGCATGCAGGACTGTGGAGGACGGCGCTGTTCTGAACAAACAGGAAGATGCCGGGCTTCTGAGGGAAACCACAGCAGAACTTTCGGATTTCGCAAAAAGAGTGGTCCGGGCAAATCTTGTGCTGGCGGAATCTTATTCAAAAATAAAAGGAGAATAAGAGGTAAAAACATGGATGTACAGATAGTATTGGGAAGCATATCAGATAAAGAGATAGCAAAGAAGGCAGTGGATGTATTGAAAGAGTTTGGAGTCGAATATGACGTTACAGTGGCTTCAGCCCACCGCACTCCTGAGCGCGTAGAAAATGTGATAAAAGAGGCGCACGAAAAAGGTGCGAAGGTGTTTATCGCCATAGCAGGGCTTGCGGCGCATCTTCCCGGCGTTGTAGCCTCAAAGACCGTAAAGCCTGTGATAGGCGTGCCCGTTGATTCAAATCTCGACGGTATTGATGCCCTTCTCTCCATTGCGCAGATGCCGTCTGGCATACCTGTTGCATGTGTTGGTATCGGAAGAGGCGACAATGCTGCGCTGCTTGCATGCGAGATAATAGCTACAAAAGACGAAACGATACAGGAAAAACTCAGGAAGTACAGGGGCAGGATGGCTGAAAAAATTGAACATGATGCAAACGCGCTGGGACTGTGAGCGTTATCAACGAGAGTTTCCTCAAAACCCAGGCCGGGATTCCCCTACTTTTTTATATCACAAAAACGTACTGAGATACATGGACACGGATTATTTAAAATTAATAGAATATAATTTAGAAATTAACATGGACTTGTGAACTAACCCTTACCCAATAAGAATGACAAAACAATGAGCAAAATAACCATCGACCCGAATATCAGGTATATTGAAGGCACGCAGCGCGTACTGCCTCCTGAGACCACGCTTGAGAACACAACCAGGCTTCTTCCTAAAATAGGTGTGACCCGCATTGCCAATATCACAGATCTTGACCGGGTTGGCATCCCGGTTTTCTCTGCCATCAGGCCGAGCGCAGCGGCCGGCGCCATATCCATATACTCTGGAAAAGGGGCAACCGAGACCAATGCAAGGATCTCTGCGATAATGGAGAGTTTTGAGCGGTGCCTTGCAGAGCAACCCGAGGTCAGCATCAACCTGAGCGGTATTGATTTAAATACGGGGAGGGTCGTTGATACCTATGAATCCCTCAGCGAGAACTATCCTGCTCTATACCCTGATGCCCTTCTCCTGCCCCGGCCGCTCTCTGAATTAACACGCCTTGAGTGGGTCATGGGATATGATATTATGAACGATATTGAGGTGTTCGTGCCTTCCAATGCTGTATTCCATCCATATAATCCCGCAAGTGGAAACCAGATCTTCAGGAGCAATACCAACGGCCTTGCTTCCGGGAATACGGTTGAAGAGGCAGTGCTGCACGGTCTGCTTGAGGTGATAGAACGGGATGCCCTCAGCATTGCCGAGTTCACACGGAATCCTGGCAAGGAAATAATACTCTCAGAGAACAACGGCTTAAATTACGAGTTAAAGAGGCGGATGGAAGAGGCAGGAATCATAGTAAAGCTCTGGCTGCTTGAATCAGATGTGGATATCCCCACGGTTGTTGTGGCGCTTGATGATAATGTTCTAAAAGACCCGGCCCTGCTGGTCATGGGAGCCGGGGCACACCTGCAGCCTGAGATAGCTGTAACAAGGGCGCTTACCGAAGCAGCCCAGAGCCGGGTTGTCCAGATACACGGTGCACGCGAGGATACAGACAGGGAGCGAGTTGTGCGAACCTTCGGCTACGACTATATGAGAAAGTTAAACAGCTACTGGCTTGATGATTCCATCGATTTAGAGCAAATACAAATGGATGAACTTGGGGATAGCTCAAGCAGTACACCTGCTGCTAACATCAGCACTGTGCTTGAGAAACTTGAGGGTACTGCAGACGGGGCAATAATCGTTGACCTGTCAAGAGGTGTGGATATACCGGTGATCAGGGCAATAATCCCCATGTTTGAACTCTATACGCTTGATCGTGAGAGAAAAGGAGAGCGCATCAGGAAAAAGAAGAGAGTGTCAAGATGAGGATCGTGGTGTACACGGGCACGAGTATAAGCTACAGCGACGCAAAAAAGATTCTGGATGCAGATTACCGCCCCCCTGTGAAGCGGGATGATATCAGAAGGATTATCAGATCCTCGCCAGATATAATCGGTATTATAGATGGGGTTTTCTTTGACAGCGCAGCGGTAGCACATCGGGAAATAATAGAGGCGCTGAGGAGCGGTATAACAGTGGTAGGCGGAGCAAGTATGGGGGCGCTTCGTGTTTCTGAGCTCGAATCCTACGATATGATCGGTGCTGGCAGGATATACGAGATGTACCGGAGCGGCATCATAGAATCCGATGATGAGGTCGCGGTAACTTTTAATGCGGAAACGATGGAGGCGCTCTCAGTTCCGCTTGTAAACATCAGACTGACAGTTAAAGCAGCACAGGACGCTGGAATTTTGACCGGGGAACAGGCTGTATCTATCATAGGTATAGCCAGAAAAATATTCTACCCTGACAGGAGTTATCAGAATATAATCACAGGATCACTCAAAGAGGGGATTATCGGGGATTCAGATAAGGAGAAGCTGCTTGATTTTTTCAAAAGACATGAGGTGGATGTGAAGCGGGAAGATGCTGTTCTTGTGCTTGAGAAGATAAAAGGAATCAGTCGCTGATTTTAAAATATCAGGACTTATGCATTTGTTCTCAAGTTTGGAATGGCTTAAATATCAGAAAAGAGTCTTTGGCTGTATTTTATGACTGCAAAACGACTGCAAAATATTACAGAATCGACAACCCTCAGGATATCAAACCTTGCAAGTGAATTAAAAAGCCAGGGCAAAGACATAATAAGCTTCAGCCTGGGTGAGCCGGATTTTACTACACCCGGGCATATTATCGATGCAGCAAAGGCATCCCTTGACCGGGGTGAGACACATTACACGCCCTCACCCGGAATCCCGGAGCTGCGGCGGGCAATAGTAGAGAAATTAAAGAAAGAGAATAACGTCGATGCGCGGGCAGGCAGTATAATAGTCACTCCCGGAGCAAAACAGGCCATATTTGAAGTCATGCTCTCTGTGCTTGATGAGGGTGATGAGGCCATTCTGTTTGATCCGGCATGGGTCTCTTATGAACCGTGCGTGAAACTTGCAGGCGCGAAAGCAGTATGGGCACCAACTGCCCGGGATGATGGCTTTAGACCTGTGGAACCGGGAGAATATATAACGAAAAAAACCAGACTTATTGTAGTAAACAGCCCATGTAATCCAACAGGCGGTGTATACAGCAAAGAGACATTAAAAGAGATTGCTGATCTTGCTGTTGATAATAATATCATGGTCTTATCGGATGAGATCTATGAGAAGATAATCTATGATAGGGAACACATCAGCATCGGTTCGATGGACGGAATGCAGGATCTGACAATCACAGTCAATGGTTTCTCAAAGGCATACGCAATGACAGGATGGCGGCTTGGGTATGTGAGCGCACCAGGGAAGATCTATGAGCAGATGCTCAAACTCCACTCTCACTCGGTAAGCCAGGCTACTTCTTTTGTACAGTATGCAGGTGTGGCGGCTCTCAGTGGCGACCAGATCTGTATTGCAGATATGGTCAGAGAATTTAAGACAAGAAGGGACCTGCTCATCAGAGGATTGAATGAACTCGGTATCAGATGTACCAGTCCTGACGGCGCTTTCTATGCTTTTGCAGATGTGAGCGAGTATGGAAATGGAGAAGAGGTAGCTGAACTTCTACTTAACAGGGCATCTGTTGCAGCTACTCCCGGCTCAGCATTCGGCTCTGCAGGTGATGATTTTATAAGAATATCATATGCAACGTCCCAGGTGCGCATCAAGGAAGCCCTGAAGCGCATTGAAGCGATTTTATAGATAAAAATAAAGAGGGGGAGGAGATCAATCCCTTCTTCTGACCAGCAACAGCACCATGCCCAGTATACCTGCAACCGGGAATGCTACACTGATCGGGAACTCCGGGACAGAAATTGGCTGGATAGGTGTTGGAGTGGGTATTGGAGTCAGTGTTGCTGTAACAGTTGGGTTTGCTGTTAGTTCGGCAGTTGGAGTTGCTGTTGGTGTAACAGTTGGGGTTACTGTAGAGGCGGAAGTAACTAATGGTAAATAATCTCCTCCATTAAGTATATTTCCTGAGGAATTGTAGGGAAGCAGCGTATCTCCCAGACCGTCTCCATCTATATCAGCACCGGTATAATCAGACCAGTGATTTCCTCCAGTATAAGGGCCACCGATAATGTTTACTCCAGCAGTTTTTGTGCTATTCCATGTGTTAAATCCATCATCATACACGTTGTTGGTATTGTCAAAGTAGTTGTTGTTGATGATGTTATCATTGGAATCCATAAGAGAGATCCCATATATGGTATTCGAGATTGCGCTGTTACTGTCTAATATATTGTTATTGGAACCTTCGAGGCGGAATCCATAGCCGTTCGAGTTTGCATTATTGTTAGATAATATATTATCACTAACCCCAGGCCCTACGCCGTTAGCGAGGAGGATGCCGGTATCGCTGTTCAAACTTGCATTGTTATTGATCAGGATGTTATCAATTCCACCATGGGTAATGCTGATTCCAATCGTGTTCGAGTTTGCATTATTACCTGTTAATATGTTGCCATCGGAATCGAGGATTTCGATTCCAGTATAACCATTCGAGTTTACATTGTTAGCTGTTAGTATGTTTGCGCTACTTTCGCCCACAAGCGAGATTCCAGTATAACGGTTCGAATATGCATTGTTATTGGCGATGCTTCCACCTGCTACCTGATGGTAAAAGATGCCATGATACCAGTCAGTTACTGTCAGATTCTTAACAGTAACATTTGTTAGCCCTGTTGGATTATAGACATGCACGCCATAAGTCTCATCCCCATCTATTCCATCTATCGTATAGCCCGCGCCGTCAAAAACAACATCGTTTGAGGTAATATTAATGCAGCTTGTAGCACCGCTGTCTATTATGCTCTGGTTGAGCACGTACTCGCCTGGCGAGGTAATCGTGGTACAGGAGCTTATTTCTGCTGCACCGCTGCCGCCTGCCAGCAATAAGATTACAATATTCACTATTCCTATTCTAAGGGCAGTATGCCCTTTAAAAATCTTAGCCATTATATTCTCCCTCCCTAATATATATATGAAACTGCCCAGATAATCTCTAAGCAAGCCCACTTCCAGTGTCTAGATAAGCTCGAAACTATAAAAGCCTTGCGAAATACACCTGATACATAGCGATTTATTTTATGGTAAATATTTTAAAAATAACGCATCATATCTGAGATGTAACTCTGATAAAGAAGGGATAAGATTAATCCCTTCTTCTAATCAGCAACAGCATCATGCCCAGTATACCAATAACCGGGAGTACTATGCCGATTGGGAACTCCGGGACAGGAATTGGTGGTGTAGGTGTTGGAGTTGGCGCTGGAGTTGGTGTTGGGGTAGGCGTCGGCGTTGGTACTGGAGTGGGCGTAACCAGTGGTAGGAAATCCCCGCCTATTGCTATGCCGCCCGATGAGTTGTGAGGAATCAGCGTATCTCCTAATCCATCTCCATCCAGGTCCTCCCCTGTATAATCAGACCAGAAGTTGCCTCCGAGCTGGGGACCACCTATGATGTTCGTTCCCGCAGTCTTTGTGATGTTCCAGATATTGATTCCATCATCTAGAGCATTGTTCGGATTGTTAAAGAAGTTGTTGAAGATGGTGTTGCCATTTGAGTTATCAAGGCGTATCCCATTCTCATTTGACTGGACAACATTACCGCTCAGCACGTTGTTGCTGGAAGATAACAGGAATATGCCTATATCGTTAGACGAGGCGTCATTGTCACTTAAAATGTTATTACTCCCCATGATACCGATACCTGAGCCCTGATTATTCAAAGCAGTGTTGCCGCTCAGTATGTTGTTGTTTCCCTCTATACTGATGCCAGATTCAACAATATTAAAGCTGGCAGTGTTGCCGCTCAGTATGTTGTTGTTTCCTATTATATTGATGCCGATATCTAAGTTGGATACGGCATCGTTGTTATTTAACATGTTGTTATCACCAGTCACCCTAATGCCGAAATCATTGCCTGTGGCAAAGTTGTCATTTAACATATTATTGCTTGATTCCTCAATCAATATGCCGAATAAGTGATCTGAGACACGGTTGTCATTTAATGTATTGTTGCTTGAGGAGTCAAGAATTATGCCGTCAGAACGAAGGTCTCCACTGATATCATTGCCTTCAAGTGTGTTATTGCTGGAGGACCGAAGAATTATTCCGACAGAGTTTCTCGGTGCGGAGTTGTTGGTAATAACATTATTATCTGAAACTACGTCTATTCCCGCATGTGGCAGTTGGGTGTTGATTGTTTCAAACCCGTCAAGCACGCTCCGTCCCGCGCTCAAGGTTATAGCACTGCCTGTCCTGTTGCCATCTACAACAGGCCGACCAATACCGCTAAGGTTAAGCTGCTTGTTCACATCCACGTTCTCAACATAAGTACCACTGAAGACCAGGATAGTATCCCCGTCACTTGCATTGTCTATCGCATCCTGGATCCTCAGGAAATCTTCACCACCACTATCGTCTACTGTTAATGTTGCAGCCCATGCACCGCCTGCCAGCAATAGGATTACAAGATTGATAATTCCTATTCTAAAGGCAGTACGCTCCTTAAAATTTTTATCCACCATATCTATTCTCACCCCTTATACATACATGGAAGTTGCTCAGACGATATCCAAGCAAGCCCACTTCCGCTATTTACATTAGCTCAAAACTATAAGTAACTTGTGAAACACGTAGTATTACCTTTCTGATCTGAGTAATCTTCGGATAATCGCCGAACTGCTGCACAGCTCACACGGGTCAAACGACTGGATTCTTACTACCTTTGCTCTTATGCCGTGTGCTCTTAATTGATTCTCAAGTTCCTTCTCATTGAATAACTGGTTTTTACCAAGCGTTATGATATCAGGTTCTATTTCATAAAGCGGTCCAAACATATCATGCTCGCTTCCGAGGATTGCCCTATCAACCATACAGAGCGCCCTGACCATAGTAAGCCTCTGTTCTTCAGGTATTACTGGTTTTGGTTTATGCTTTATCATAGATTCGCGCGCCACTATTACATAAAGCTCATCGCCCAGGGCCTTTGATTCTGAGAGATATAGAAGATGCCCAGGGTGCAGTATATCAAAAGTACCGGTTGCAAGGACTCTGATCATAAGCATCAAGATTATTTTTGATCGCTAAAAATGTTTGTAGATCAGACGTATATATTACAGTCTATATCCAGGTACATAACGCATGCCTTTTTATTACCCCATTTCTCTGGAGAATCGACATCAATAGTAACACTGGGCAGGTTCTTGACTGCGTTTACAAGGTACTTGTTCATCTCAAGATTGCATGAGGGAAGGCATATGATATGGTCACTCACCTGCTTGCATTCCAGCAGCAATTCATAGAACGGGTCGATTACCTGCCATGCGTAATCTATCTCGCTGCCCATGAATTCGCAGAACTCGTCGTAATCGCTTCTCTGGAATGCATCGCTCAAAGCATCTTTTTCAAGCAGTGCTGTATAGCACTGTATATATATATCCTGGAATGATTTTGGTTTGAAAGGAAGGTTAAAAGCATCACAGCATACTACCTCAAGCCCCTGTTTCTTTGCCTGTTTGCATAGGCTCATGTTGATATCTATTCCAACGAATAGTTCCCATTCCTTACCTCTGGTCTCGTATAGCGTTGAGTGCCCTCCACAACTGATTTCCAGGATTGAGCTTGGTTTTATCATGTTTTCGTGAATTGATTAATGTAGTGTACTACGGCCTGTTGAGTGAGATAAAAATCTCACCGCAAAAGCTGCACAATTTTTCATACCAGGGCGCAAAGTTAAGATTGATTTTTTATGCTGCATGAAGGACAGCTCTCATCAGATTCGCTCTCCATCTCCATTAGCTGGCGTTGTAGATCGATGCATTCCTCAACCTCTGAATCGATGTATCCTTCAACGCCCATGTTATCTGCATCAATATAATTTTTAAATTCTCTCTTGGCATCTTTGAATCGCTTTAGCCTGCAATATATCTGCCCAAGTGCGTAATGGACTACGTGGTCATCTGGCTCAAGTTCGATATACTTCTTGTAATAATTTAATGCATCTGCATATTTTTTATATTCAGCGAAGCATAAATTTCCCAATAATTTGTATGCCCTGGCGTCGTCAGGCTTTAGCTTTATAATATCCTGAAGAGTTTCATAAGCTTCGTGATTATAAGAATTTTTTAAACAGAACTTGGCAAGCATCAGCCTGTATTCGATATTATCAGGATTAAGCTCGATAGCAGCCATATATTCTTTTTTTACAGATAGGTAGGAGTAATGCAATCTACCCGAAGCAAGCAAATTGGCATAGCCTGCGTGCAGAACAGCGCTGTCTGGAGCTAATGTCAGGGCGCGATTATATTCTTCCTCAGCGTCTTCGTATCGCCTTAAAGCATGTAGCCTTAATGCAAGGTCGTATCTTGCAAGGACGTCGTTCGGGTCTTTTCTTACGAGCTTCTGGAGGTTTATTATTTCTTCTTCGAACTTTTTCAGTATATTGACTATTTCTGTGAGAGGGTTGATTATTTTGAGGTAGTCGATATCGTAGTCGGTATCGTATTTTGTTCTGTCAACAGTGCCGTGTCGTATCATATCAAGGAATGCTTTTTCAGCTTCTCTGAATTTGCCCAAGACGTTATTTTCATGCTCAGGGCTGAGGTCAGTGTTTTTAATAATGTTTTTACTGACCTGTATGACGGTATTCTCATTAAAAACTACAGTTCCTTCAGGTACGGTCTCCTCGACAACAAATTCTATAAGTTCATTCTCGCAATGAACTGGTATTATATCTCCCTGACGCAGAGGATGGTTGAGAATCTGGCTTAAATCAACTTTTGATAGTTCAGTTTTATCGTATTTTATTTCAGGAATTATGGAGAAATCCTCTATTGGCCTGAAGATAACTTTTTCTGCGGTTTTTGTATCAGCATTTTTCACACTTACGTTTTCCCCTGCATTCACGCCAGCGTTTTCCATTGTGTAATTATCCAGATAGATTACTCCTTTAGTTGAATAACCTGTATCGGATTTTCTGGCTATGGCTGCTGTTGTTCTTTTACCTTCGATTTCAATTACACTGCCCGGAGCTATGCCAAGTTCTTCGAGATTGCAGGCATCCATAAGCGCGCAGCCGGGTTTGTCTTTTGATTTTTCGACTTTGAGTTTGTTTTCCATTTTTGGCTCCTAAATTTGGTATATTATAAAAATATATTTTAATTTATGTGACTGAGTACATATTTTTTCCAGAGTCTATCGATGGTGATTTTCAACTTACTTCCTGTCCTAATGTTTGGATTGTCTTTGTAGAATGTGCCCATAGCAATTTTACCTGCTGCCACATGTTTGAAATGACGTTTTCCGTCTATCCATAATTCAAAATCATGATAATCGGGAGGAAAACATGTATGACCATTTTTATCCAATTGATAGGGTGTATTTATTTGTATATATCCATAATCTATCGCACCTTGTAGCACATCAATTATGATTTCGTTATGAGTAGGAATCACTGCGCTTTCGATTTTCAGAGTTCCTCTAATCCTGCTTCCATTTTTGAGATGTTTATCTTCAATAGGTATTATGGCATAGGTCTTGCCATTTCTCTCTTCTATAAAACCATCTAACAATCCGAATTTTTGAATTAACCCTTTCCTTAATTCTTTTTCGCTACACATTTTTATACCTCAACAATATTTTTATTTATAAGTTTTTGAGATCTTGAATAACTTTTTATATTATTTCAAGTTCTTCACTGCATTAACAACCATTCTCTTTGCAATATTCTGGTGGTGTTAATCCTATCAGATGATAGGCATTTTTGAACTCTTTTAGTGAATACGTCTCTCCACCTGTACGAAGTCTATCAAATCTATCTATTATAATATGATAATAGCCTTGGCTGTCCGGTGCCCATATATATCCACTTTTAGCAAAAGTTATCATAAGTCTATCATAGTTGATTATGTACGCATCGTCAACAGTGTAATCGGTTATTACTATCAGGAAGTGTTTTTTCTCTTCTTTTATGCTGAATTTTTGAGCGTCAAGTGGAAGAATTTTAGTCCAGTATTTTTGATTTTCTTTTCCATAGTTCTTTGAAAAATGAATATGACACATATAGCCATTAATTGGATAAGATGAACGGGATTCTTCCGGCCCAACTTCTACGTGTTTGACCTTTTTTATCCAATCCAAGAAAGCCAATTTAAACACGTCTGGTATTTCTGGTATTTCTGGTATTTCTGGTATTTCTGGTATTTCTGGTATTTTACTTTTTTCCGTAGTGCGTTGTTTATAGTCACAATATTTACAATAGCTTTTTTGCAATCTCTCATTTCCAGAAAGGTATATCCAGCATTTTTTACAGTTTTCGCAATATTTTATCATATAATTCACCAAGTCTAAGTTATCTAAATTACGATATATAAATATTTCTACATTTTATTTGCTTTATTTTTGAAAATAACTGCTTATTGTTTTTCTACATCGCGTTAATTCGCGATTCGTCTGCGATTATCGCGTGTTTATCATCTTGATTTTTATTTGAGATCTGCGAAATACGCCATTCTGCAAGATAGAATTCATCCTACTTTCAAGCGACCTACTCCATAACTATAGAAGAATCAATAAACCCCTATGAATATTTTTAGTGTTAAATGGTAGTGCGTCCTTGCCAGCAAGCATAACAGTATTAATTTCTCAGCCGCAGGTCTCCAAGGGGCATCCACGACTGAATCTCAAAGCAGATGCCGTATTTTTGTCCCACGCGCATCTTGACTCCAACTGCGCTGGAACGAACACATGAGAAGGCAAAAGAGCACGCTGAAAATCGAATAGCTTTACATACTTCACTACACGCTCCTTTTCAAATTGGGCACAGCGCATGCCCTCTATCTCGTCTGCGCTCCCTTTCGGGAATGCTTTCGAGAATGCTTCGATATTGGTTCGCTTGACTGATATTGCTTCGGATTTTACGTCTCAGTCGGACAACCTCTTATCCTTCTACATTCGAGTTGTTTCCCGTACAGGAATATCCTTGAATGCAATCCTCTGTATGTACCCGTTTCTTACCTTCATCTGTTCGCCCTTGTCTCGTTTTGAGACTGCGATAGTTGCGATAGCTCCTTGCCCATATGGCATTTCTTATATTTCTTCCCTGAGCCGCAGGGACAGGGGTCGTTTCTTCCTATCTTTTTCTTTTCAGGTTTGATTTCAGCAGGTTCGATATATTTCTCTTCAGGTTTTGCGTAATGAAGATTGTGCAGATACTCGATCTCGTTTCTGGAAAAATGGTCCAGCGGATCTTTTGTATACCTTTCCAGATTATCATACTCACCCTTAATAATCGATTCAATATCTTCCTCGCTTATGTGAAATTCATCTATTTTGCTCTCCTGGAAAGCCTTATGGATATCTGGCATTACGGATGGGTCACGAAGCGAGGCAATATCGTCTATGATAAGAGTTGCAAACTCGAAATCGTCGGTTGAATTGAGCAACTTCAGCATGTGCTCCTTTATGTCATCTATATGAGCGGGATATTTCCTTGCCAGTACCGCAAGTGCTGTTACTCCCCTTGATCTTGAATATGGTTCTAAAGTAGCATCTTCCGTAAATTCCTTCAGCCTTCCTATAAAATCTTCCCCGAAAGCAGCAAGCAGCCCCGGAGTACCTTCTATCAGCCAGTCACCAAGATCATCGCCACGATATCTTATTATATCAAGTAACAGTTCAAAAGCTTCTTTACTTTTTACAAGGGCAAGTATGTGGATTGCATGGACTGGCGACCAGATGTTGCTGCGCCAATGTCGCCCATCCTGTAAAAGTCTCCTGAGGTAAAAGACCGCATCCTCCCTTTTCGCAATCTCAAGAGCAAGAGTTTTGTTAACATAGAGCTTTAGTTCTACCATTAGATCTACAAGCTCTTCTGTAGACATTTCAGGGATTGTCAGTTTTATCTCATCCCACTCTATCTTAATCTGGCTTCTTATCAGATCCGCTAAATCCTCATCTTTTCCTGCTGGCATTTCCATACCTCTCACTCATCCAGTTTACAATTTCAACCGCATCATCCACTTCCTTAAATACCGAATGTTTGCACCATGCGCTGTTTGTCTCTTTCATAATTTTATCAATTATCATCAATTTTTATCATATGTTGTCTTTCCACATCAATCTATTTGTGTCATCCGCTTTCACCCTCTTTCTCCCGATCAGCAGCTCATTCATCAGCCCTTTCTTTACCCTCTCCAGCTTCTCCTTTCTCCTCTGCTCAAGCTTCTTATCAACGGCGATCAAGATCTCGGCGATGCGGCGCTGCTCGGAGAGAGGGGGGAGGGGAATATTAAGCTCAAGACCACCAAAAGCTTTATTATGAGGTATAACCCTACATCTTTTTAACAGGTAAAACCTAAAAGCCAGTGTACCCTGAGGTGCACGCTTTAGTGCTTTTAGGTTCTGCAAATTTCTTCTACCAGACATGATATACCTCTTGTTCCAAGCTTATTAAATCAACGTACTCGCTGTTGCTATATTCAAATTTTTGAAAGCATGCCCACGCAAGCATATCAGCAAATTGCAAACCAGACCACGAATGCGAATAACTGTGATGAATAGTAATTTTTTGTATGTTTGAGTTCTCTTTCAAATTATGCAAGAAATACCTATCAAAATCGTCTCTAAGTAACTGTTTTCCTTTGGATTTATCAATTCTGATATCAACATCTCCCCCATCGATGCTTATATGTTTTGCGAGTTTCCCTGCGACATAATTATATAATTTGTTTTTATTATTTTTTAAATATTCGCTGAAAATCTTTTTCTTTTCAAGAACAATATAAAATATCTTTGCGCTTTCGATTTCACTTAGTTTTGTAAGCATGTGTCTTATTACTTCGTCAGATGATTTGTTTGCCTTAATTTCATTAGCTTTCTTCAATTGCTTCCTGAACTTGTTTCTTCTCATATTTTTTATAATTCGGTCTAATTCCACAGGATTATCGACCAGCAGCGCAGACAACACCAGGTATTTCGAGCCTTGCAGCCCCAAATCTCCGCTTTCATCGATATACATGTGTCTATGCATTTTTTCAGTCCATTTCTGCCATAACCTTAACTCTTTTCCTCCCTGTCAGCAGCTCATTCATCAATCCCTTCTTTATCCTCTCCAGCTTCTCCTTCCTCCTGCGCTCAAGCTCAAGCTTCCTGTCAACGGCGCATTAATCCCGCCTCTCTCAGTGTGGCTCAACCGCAGACGAACTGTAAGTGCAGGCTGCGGCGGCGCGCGCTCATGCGCCTGGGCTAAAGAGACATCTAACCGCAAAGAGCGCAAAGGACGCAAAGGTTCCTGCTGCACTGCTTTGCGCTCTTTGCGTCCTTTGCGGTGAGTGATTTTGCTAAAATCCGTTACAGGAAAATATCTGCGTTCATCCGCGTTCATCTGCGGTTCTTTATATCTTCTATTCATTATTGTATCATATTTTTATTTCATTCCATATAAGATTATGCCTATTTTTAAAATGCGCTCTGCCAGCACCTTTAACGCTCTTGAGAATACCCCTTGAAGCCTGCTCACGTCCTTCCTCATATTGTCCCGGAGAAATGATCCCACTTGTCGCTTATCTTCTTCAAAAAAAGCACAAGTATAAATTTGTAGTCTACCCTTGTCCTTATTGTTTTAATTTTCACTGCCTTCTGTAAATCCCAGAACAATTTCAAAAACCTTATAAATATATCCAGCAAATCTCCCCTGTGATCAAATATGGTCGTTAAAATAGGATTTGTAAAACTTGGAAACCTGGGAACCTCACTGGTAATAGATCTATTACTTGATGAGATTGCGGCTAGAGAGGGAATTGCAGTGCGCGTATTCGGAACAGGGGCAAAGATGGGTAAGGATGAGGCTACTGATACGGCATCCTTTATGAGCTGGAAGCCTGATTTTGTGATCATTACAAGCCCCAACGCATCTGCACCCGGTCCGACAGGGGCACGGGAGATCTGGAAGGATTTTCCCACGATAATTGTCTCAGACGGTCCGACAAAGAAAGATGACAGGGATAAACTGGAACAGGCAGGCTTTGGTTATATAATACTGCCGGTTGATCCGTTAATCGGGGCAAAAAGGGAATTCCTTGATCCGGTTGAGATGGCATCCTTCAACAGCGATGCACTCAAGGTGCTGTCTGTATGCGGTGCAATCAGGCTTGTCCAGGCAGAGCTCGACACTGTCGTTGATCAGGTTGCGGCAGGTACAGAAAGACCGCTAACCCTTCCACATATTCTCGCAAAACCTGAGAGATGTGTTGAAAGCGCCGGATTCTCAAACCCATATGCAAAGGCCAAAGCCCTTGCTGCACTTCACATAGCTACTAAAGTCGCGGATATCGATTTTCAGGCATGCTTTGTATTAAAAGAGTTAGAGCAGATTGCAGTTACCGCAGCCGCAGGGCACGAGGCTATGCGCACTGCCGCCAGGCTTGCTGATGAAGCTCGAGAAATAGAGAAATCAAACGACTCTGTTTTAAGAAAACCACATGCAAAGGACGGAAGACTGTTATCCAAGACAAAACTCTTGGAGAAACCCCAGTAATATTGATAATTTAAGGAAGTGTTTTTCACTTCCTTTCTGCTCTTTATACTGGACCTAAGTATAGGGCACTTTAAAGATTGTAATATAGATTATCTACTTAATATTTTATAATTTTACATAATGACATATCTTCCACTGCTGTTGAAAAAGGGATTTATACCTTGATCTGTTCTGGTGAGAAACCTTTCTGTATAAGAACATCCTTCATCCGGTTCTTATGATTGCCCTGAAGTTCGATAATATTATCTTTTATCGTTCCCCCGCATGCAAATTTAGATTTAAGATATGTCGTCAACTCCTGCAGGTTGATCTCACTGGGGTTAAGGCCTTCTATCACCGTAACTTCTTTCTTATATTTTCGCGTATCTACCTTGACAACTATTCTCTGCTGTTCTTTAGCCACTTCTTCGCATATGCAAAGCTCTCTTGGCAATCCACAGACAGTACACATTTCTGAACTCATTTTTTGGATTAATACCTCCATTCTTATATTACGTAAGAGTGTTATATAACTTCTTGATGCTTCTTGTATAAATATAATGGTATGGGAATTGCAAAAAATGCAGAGTTTGAAAGAGCGATATCCAGTCAGATTTTGCAATGATATTTATATTGAAGAAACCCTCATATGTTAATATAAACATATCAATTATACTTTTTCCTGTTTATATAATCTTCTATATGAGGAAAAGGATACCTGGATGAGACAATATGACATTATACGGAAAATTAATTGGAGATAAAGTAATAGCCGGCAAGCAGGCGATTGAGGAATTATATCTAACAAGCTTTTACGGGCGTCCCAGAGGCGATGCTCTTGAACTCTCTCTAGTTGAAAGTGCTTACCTTCTCTATATGGGAAAGATAATAGTAGAGTTCGAAGGAAATGAACTTGATTTTAAACAATTCTTCCTGAGAGCCTCGTCCATAATAAAAAATTTTGAATTATTGTATATAGTCTATAAAGATCTAAGAGAACGTGGATATTATGTCCAGCCTTCTGTGACTGGTTTCAGGGTATATCCTCGGGGAGGGCATCCAGGTAAAACGCCTGCTGAATTTTTTGTGCTTGTAACTTCAGAGAGAATACCACTACCGCTTTCTGATCTTAAGACCCAGCTTGATACTGTTGAGAATCTAAGGAAACGTTTAATCCTGGCGATAGTGGATGAGGAAAGTGACATTACTTACTACGAAGCAAAAAGAACGGTTCTGTCTGGCTCTTTCAAATTAGAACTGGATAGCCCATTGTCTGTAGCAAGTCTGCTTGAGGATAGGGTAATGGTCTGGGATCCTGATGCATCATATTTGCTCCATAACCATGGTTTTTTTGGCAGGCCAATGGATGAAGGACATCTGCAGCTATCGCTTGTCGAATCGTGCTATCTTTTGAACAAGGGAATTCTGGAGATTGAACAAAGGAACCATGAGCGTCTGGATTTTACTACATTCTTAAGAATAGCATCTAAAATAGAGTCTGATTTCATGATAAAATATAAGACTTATGAGAAGCTGCGAGATAGCGGGCTTGTTCCTAAAACTGGATTCAAATTCGGAGCACATTTCAGGGTTTACAGGGATATCAAAGATATATCCCATTTACCCCATTCAGATTATCTTATCCACGCTATAGCGCATGATCATATCTTTTCGCTGCAGCAGGTCTCACGTGCAGTACGGCTTGCCAATAGCGTAAGGAAGGAAATGATTTATGCAATCGCCGATGCTCAGGTCGGTTTTTTTATTATAGGAAGGATGCGACTGTGATGATAACCTGAGATCTTGAAATCGTGATTGTGAGTATTATCAGAACAGCCAGCATTATTACCCGCGTTCTTTAAGCTACTTCTTCCTTCCTTTTACGCTTGACCACTCTCTCAAGTCTCTTGGCCCACATATCCTCTACCTGCGTATATTCGCAATCAAGAAAATGTGCAACCGCCTTAGCAAGGGCATCCTTGGTGCTGCTCTCTCCTGTCTTTTGTTTCAGTGCTTCGATATCTTCAATCGTGAGAACCGTTTGTGCATGCATTATTTTTGCCATTTTTGTCTCCTTGTGAATAAACTAGTCCACAACATAAGTAAGCCGCCAAAACTTCTAACCCTGCTGAAGTTTACGTGTTATAATGTGGGAGGATAAAACTTTTGACTATTTACTTATATCACGGCCCGCTTTCTATGATGATGACACTATTTAAGCATTGCGAATTCCACCATAGAAACGTTTATTAGAGAAATTTCGCATTAATAGAATGAGGAACCAAAAAAGTAAAACTTTGTTGGATAGGATAGGAATACAGGTTCCTCAATATCTTTAAAGCAGCTAACTACTTAAAGTAGTTTCCCAAGATTATACCCAAATTGTTACCAAATTTAACTTCAAGGAGGTATTTTAAAAGATGATTGGTACTATAGAAAAACATAGAAGTATATAGATGAATATTTATACTATAAAGCTAACTAATAACTACTATGGAAATAAGCTACAAACAAGATAAGGAATTAAGAAATGCCGAAGTAATAAAAGAACAAATTGTTATGCTTAATTATCATAAACCGTATGGTGGAGAGATCGAGTCCAAAGAACCTGTAGTGTTCACAGCATATAGAACTAAAGAGGGAAGGATTTTAGTTGTAAAGGACGATCCTTTTTCTGGGAAAGAACTTTTTTGCGACTATTTAAAAACGGATCAAGAGTTAAAAACATTCTTTGACCATATAGAAATAGAGGAATATATATTGGACAATGCTACATTCGGAACGCACTATGGCTACGGTGAGAACCCCAAGGACGAGTATGAAAAAGTAATTTTCAGCGTCTTTGAAAAAATAGATAATATGAAAGTGGAGATAATTTTCTCTGATGGAATGTGGTTCACTACGATGGAAAATGAAGAAATCGTGGGCGACATTGCTGAATGTAGTAGGGACGCCTACATAGAAGCGTTCAAGGAAAAATTGCTTGAATGGACGAAATTGTTGGGGACATCTGCATATAAGCAAGAGACTTGATACATGAAACTTTCTTTTTACGCTAAAAAGTTGGGGATAAGTTACCGAACTGCATGGGAATGGTTTAAAGAAGGTAAAATCAAAGGTGCATATAAAACAGCAAGTGGGACTATAATTGTGCCTGATGATACACCACAAAAGGGAGAATATATTGTAATTTATGCAAGAGTATCGTCTTCAGAAAATAAAAGCAATCTTGACAGCCAAGCCGAAAGACTTGTAAATTACGCCACTGCTAAAGGATATCAGATACAAGAGGTTATAAAAGAAGTAGGCTCAGGGGTAAACGATAACCGGCAGAAACTTCAGAGGGTTTTAAAAGAAGGTAAAGCAACAAAAATCATAGTAGAACATAAGGATAGGCTGACACGTTTTGGTTATAACTATCTTGATACACTGTTATCACAGAGAGGATGTGAAATAGAGGTTGTGAACGTATCAAATGAAGATAAGGAAGACCTCATGCAAGACTTGATTTCGATAATCACTTCGTTTTGTGCTAGATATTACGGGCTAAGGAGAAGCAAAAGGAAGACAGAGAAGATAATAGCAGAGCTAAAAAATGAATAAGCGATATAAACGGAACAATCACGGGTCAATGAGACGAACATCACGGATATACTTGAATGAGCTTAACAAGTCTAAATATGATGCGCTAAGGACATTTCTTAACCTGTATCAAAACATAATCAACTACTGTATCTGTCTTTTCTGGTCAGCATCAGATTTCACAGAAAATCTGGCTGAGAAGGGCATAACTAAATCAATAGAGGAACGATTCAGAGTAACCGCAAGACTGAGCCAGTGTGCATCGAAACAGGCTAAAGAAATAATTCGTTCACAGATGAAAAAAAGTAATAAGTCTCAAAGGATGCCGAGACTCAAATCACACACTGCAAATCTGGATAGCAGGTTCATTGAGATAGAGACGTTTAAAGGTCATTTTGAGATGTGCATTAAAACAAGTTCAGGTGTACCAAAAATGGTAATTCCGTTCAACTGGACTAAACACACTAACGTACCGATCGATTACTGGAATACTACAGGAAGGATTGAAAGAAGCCCTTATTCCGCCCAATGTCATGACCGGGGATGGTCTTTTGTTAAAGGATGGATTAATCCGGGACACAGTTGCTGCCAGGCTTGATTCTGATATGGGAGTTACTGTGGAAGGGGATGTGGGCATGAGCACCGGTATATTGATGAGGCGTGGAACTGTTCATGTGCATGGTGATGCCGGGATGAACAGCGGTGTGCTTCTCAGGGGAGGGATGCTTGTTGTTGGTGATACAGGAGAGTTCGCAGGAGCATACATGAGGGGCGGGACTCTTATCATTGCAGGTAAGGCTAAAGGTTATGCTGGCGCAAATATGAGAGGAGGAGCGATATTTTATAAGGGGAATGCAATAGCTAAACCTGTCTCTCTGGATGGTAGCGACATCAGGATGCTTGTTAAGCTTCTGGGCATAAGCCAGAGCGAAGCCATGATGTTTAAGAAATATAGCAGTTCAAAAGACCTTACATCTGCTTAGGGAGGATGTCACCTACTATATCTTCCAGCCTGGTATCGGTCTCCTGAAGACGGTATCTAACTTTTACAACGGGCTTGTTGAGCTTTAATAAGCTGCCAAGATCTACTGGCGTACCTGCGATCACAGTATCGCATTCAGCAGCGTTTATGGTCATCTCCAGTTCTTTCATTTGAATTGGACCGTAGCCCATAGCAGGAAGCACAGTACCAAGATGGGGAAATTCCTCATAGGTGTTAGAGATTGAGCCGACCGCATGTGCTCTTGGATCTATCACTTCTTTTGCCCCGTATTCTCTTGCAGCTATAAACCCGGCACCGAAGGCCATACCTCCATGCGTAAGGGTAGGACCGTCCTCCACAACTAAAACACGCTTTCCTCTTATCAACTCCGGTTCATCTGAGGTTATCACAGACATGGCTTTTATGATCATTGCTCTACTATTTATGGATTTGATATTGTTGATCACCAGTTCTACATCCTCCTCTCTGGCAGAATTCACCTTGTTTACAATAACCACATCCGCAAGACGTATATTTACATCTCCTGGATAATAGGTCAGTTCATGTCCTGGTCTGAGCGGGTCAGCAACTACAATATGCAGATCCGGCCAATAGAAAGGGATATCATTGTTACCCCCATCCCAGATTATAATATCAGCCTCTTTCTCTGCCATGCTTAATATCTTTTTATGGTTAATACCGCTATAAACAACAGTCCCACAGCAGATATATGGTTCATACTCTTCTCTCTCTTCGATCGTGCACTCATTAAGAATGCAGTCCTCCATAGAGGCGAATCTCTGGCATTCCTGCTTTAATAGGTCCCCGTACGGCATGGGATGCCGCACCACCACCACTCTAAATCCTTTTTCTTTTAATAGATCCACCAATTTCTGCGAGGTAGGGCTCTTGCCTGCACCAGTTCTGACAGCACATACTGAGATCACCGGCTTATTTGACCAGAGCATAGTGCTTTTAGTCCCCATTAATCTGAAATCAGCACCTGCGGCTAAAACCAATGAGGCTTTTTGCATAACCGCTTCATGGGAGAGGTCTGAATAAGCCAGAACCACCTGTTCTATATCCTGCTCTTTTATTAGCCCGGGTAATTCCTCCTCCTGATAGATAGGTATATCCCTCTCATATAGAGAACCTGCCAGTTCCCTGGGGTAGACCCGCCCTGCGATTCCCGGGATCTGTGCGGCTGTAAAGGCCACTACCTCATAATCTTCATTATCCTTGAAAAAAACATTGAAGTTATGGAAATCGCGCCCTGCTGCGCCCATGATTATAACTTTTGTTCTCATTAACTAACCTCGCTACTATATTGATTCTTTTTAACTAATCATCCAGATGTAAGACTATAAACATTACTATTCTGAAGAGCTCAGGAGCAATCAGATGAATCAGATGTCCCTATGTCAGGTTTTAATATCCTCCGGGTCAATGGTTCGATATGAAATCCATAGTTTTACTTTCGTCTGGTCTTGATTCTACTGTTGCGTTCAAGGAAGCATACGATAAATGCGATGAGGTGCTGTGCCTGACTTTTGATTACGGCCAGAGAGCCAGGGAAAAGGAGATAGAGTTCGCAAAAGCCATCTGTGAGCGGTTCAGGGTAAAGCATATCATCATCGACCTTCCCTGGTACAGGGCATTTCGCGGTGCACTCACAGGTAAAGAAGAGCTGCCTGAGATATCAGGCTCTGATCTTGATGATAAAGAGATTACCCGGAGAACCGCCAAACAGGTCTGGGTACCTGCTCGCAATGTGGTTTTTCTTGGGATTGCAGCCGCATTTGCAGAGAATTATAGGTATGATCTGATAACTACAGGATTCGATGCCGAGGAAGCTGCAACTTTCCCTGATAACACGCCTGAGTTTGTAGAGAGCTTCAACGAGATGCTGAAATTCGGTACACTTTCGCATGTTTCAGTTTATACACCTCTTATTTCCCTGGATAAGGCCGGGATAGTCAAAAGGGGCCTTGAGATAGGTGCGCCTCTTGATTTGTCGTGGTCCTGTTATGAAGGCAGTGAGAGGCCCTGCATGGTATGCGAATCCTGTCTTAGGCGAAAGAGAGCTTTTGAAATTGCAGGTGCAGAGGATCCATTGCTTGTATAATAACAATTATGCTATGATCTCTTTTAAAACTTTCATACAACGAATCTATATAACGTATCACGCTGCTGGGGTATTCTGTTTATCTCTCTTATCAGGCGCTCAAACTCCTCCGGCGCCATGTACTCTCCATTTCTTGCACCTGCGCTCCTGGATATATTTTCCTCCATCAGTGTTCCCCCGAGGTCATTCGCCCCGGCGTTTAGAGCGGATTGCGCCAGTTTCTTACCGAGCTTTACCCAGCTTGCCTGGATGTTCCTGATATGTGGATACAGGAGTACCCTGGCAAGCGCATGGAATTTTAGATCCTCGAACCCACAGGAGATATGCCTTCCCGCGCCCAGGCTGTTGTTGGACGGCATAAATGGAAGAGGTACAAACTCTGTAAAACCATCGGTTTCTCTCTGTATATCACGGATTATTAAAAGGTGCTCGATCCGTTCCTCCAGGGTTTCGATATGCCCATACATGATCGTTGCAGTAGTGGGAATCCCTGATCTGTGGGCATTCCTGACAACATCGATCCACTCACTGGTTGTTAGCTTTTCAGGACATATCTCCTTTCTAACCCTGTCAACGAGTATCTCTGCAGCCGTGCCGGGCATAGAGCCAAGACCTGATTTTCTCAGGTTCAAGAGCGCTTCTTTTACACTTACATTGCTGTTCCGTGCGGCATGGTGCACTTCCATGGGAGAGAATGCATGGATATGCAGTTGCGGGAATTCTTCCTTAATCGCCTCAAGAATCTCACAGTAGCTGAAAACGTCCCGGTCAGGAAGAAGCCCACCCTGGATACATACCTCTGTGGCATTGATCTTGACTGCGGCTCTTACCTTTTCAAGGATCTCAGGTATGGATAAGATATATCCATCAGGCTTCCTGAACGCGCAGAACCTGCATGTTCCTATGCACCTGTTTGTAAAATTGATGTTCCTGTTGATCACATAGGTTACTTTATCCCCGACTGCTTTTTTTCTAAGCCTGTCAGCAAGGGGAAAAAGAAGATATGGACTATTATAAAGAGCCTGCGCATCATCCATTGTGCAGTTTCCTGTCTCGATATGCCCGAGGACATCATCCTGGAAGCTTTGTAGTATCTGTATAATACCACCTGAATTTGGGGTTTAAATGCGATACCTGTTAATATGGTTTACGAAAACCTTCAGCATCAGAAAGACTGTGAATAAGCTGCGCAATCTCTTTACTGTACCATTTTCTTTTAATATACTGCGGATATACAGGTAACCGTTCCCTCAGGGGAAGATCTACCATGGCCTGCAGCTCCATAATGTTCGGCCATGGGGATTCAGGATTGATATAGTCGATAGTCCGGGGTGAGATCCCCCCAAGATCAGAGGCACCGCATCTTATCAGTTCCTTCGGGCCGATCAGATTGGGAGCCACCTGTATGGCCACATCCTCAGGAAGAATCTGTCTTGCCATCGAGACCGTCTTTTTCATCTCCTTTAATCCAGGAGAAGGGTATGAAGCCATTTTAGTTCCGTGCTTGGGGATAAAATTCTGGATAATGACCTCCTGGATATGGCCGAACTCTTCATAGATCTCTCTGATAGCATGAATCGATCGCATTCTGTCTTCCCATGTTTCGCCTGTACCCACAAGGATTCCTGTAGTAAAAGGAATACATAGTTCACCCGCAGTCCTGATAGTTCTAATCCGCAGTTCTGGATCTTTGCCTGTGCAGCCCTCATGCGCATTGATAATACCCGCGGTCTCAAGCATAAGTCCCATACTGGCATTATATGGTTTTAGTTTTTTTAGCTCCCATGCTTCAAGTATGCCAGGATTGCTGTGGGGTAAAAGACCAAGTCTTATTGATAGCCTGCACAGCTCTACAAGATAATCAATAATAGAATCATATCCAAGCTCAATTAGCAGGGGCATGAAGCCTTCAACTTCTTGCGGCCGCTCTCCAAACGTGAATAGTGCCTCGGTGCAGCCTGCATGTGCGCCTCTTTTAAGTGTATCCATTACTTCAGGAGGGGAGAGAAGTTTTGCCTCAGGATCTCCTATCCTGCGCCTGAAGCCGCAATAACCGCACTTATTCCTGCATATATTGGTAAGAGGTATGAAAACGTTGCGCGAGAATGTAATAAATGGCCAGGACATATACCCTAATTGAGTCGAATTATACATAATTATATCGAGTTATACGTTAACTTAAAATAATCCAAAATACATTTAACATAGCCATCTGCGGGGGTAACCAAGCCCGGCCAAATACAAAAGAGGCCAAAGGTGCAGGACTTAAGATCCTGTCTCGCAGGAGTTCGTGGGTTCAAATCCCATCCCCCGCATCCTGATATCAGAGCAGCAGGAGCTTTTTGGATATACTCTTGGTCTATAGTCCCGGGCGGATTCGAACCGCCGTCGCCGGCTCCAAAGGCCAGCAGGATTGACCACTACCCTACGGGACTGCATCTTTAAATCGCAACCAAACTACTTATTCTTTATGATAGACCCAAGGGTATATATCCTTTTAAGATGTGTCAACAACAGAACATTTTAAGCTTTAGGGAGATATATTTATACTAATATGAATGAAGAGCTTCGGCTGGTTCCTGATACCAGCGTTATCATCGATGGAAGAATTACAGCTAAGTTAAAAGCTGGAGAATACAAACAGGCCACTATAATAGTACCTGAGGCTCTCGTCTCAGAACTGGAGGCACAGGCAAACAGGGGAAGAGAGATAGGCTTCAAAGGGCTTGAGGAGTTAAAAGAACTCAATGAAATGGCAAAAAGAGGGGAGATCATGCTTCAGTACCAGGGAAAAAGACCATCGCCTGAGCAGGTAAAACTTGCACCCGCGGGTGAGATTGATTCCATGATACGCGCAATTGCAGTTGAGAATAATGCAATTTTTATTACAAGTGATAGAGTACAGGCAGAAGTCGCCCGCGCCAAAGGATTGAATGTAGAGTACCTGTATCCCAGGATAGAAGAGCTCAGGCCTCTTCGCATAGAGGAATTTTTCACAAAAGATACACTATCGATTCACCTCAAAGTCAATGTGCCCCCTATGGCAAAGAGAGGCACTATCGGAAAGCAGAGGCTTGTAAAAATCAGAAATGAGGTCTGCACAGACAGCGAGCTTCATGATATCATACGTGAACTCATTGAAAGGGCAAAACGTGATCCTGATTCGTATCTTGAACTGGATTATACAGGTGCGACGGTATTCCAGATCGGTACGATGCGAATAGCAGCAGCCCAGCCCCCGTTCTCTGATGGACGGGAGATTACTGCGGTGAGGCCAGTCGCAGTAGTGCATCTTGAGGATTACAGGCTCAGCAATGAACTCAAAAGCAGGATAATAGAAAGGCAGCGGGGGATTCTTGTGGCAGGTCCGCCTGGTGCGGGAAAATCAACGTTCGTTGCAGGTGTAGCTGAGTTCTTGCACGGGAAGGGTTTTATTGTGAAAACAATGGAATCACCGCGTGATCTACAGGTACCTGATGCCATAACCCAGTATGCTCCGTTAGAACGTGATATGGAAAAGACTGCGGATATCCTGCTGATGGTGAGGCCGGATTATACGGTATACGATGAGGTCAGAAAGACAAAGGATTTCCATGTATTCGCTGATATGAGGCTTGCAGGTGTCGGGATGGTAGGGGTTGTACATGCTACAAGGGCTGTTGACGCCATCCAGAGGCTTATAGGCCGTGTTGAGCTCGGTGTGATACCTCAGGTCGTGGATACCGTTGTTTTCATCGAGAAAGGTGAAATTTCAAAGGTGTACGATATCGAATTCACGGTTAAAGTGCCGCATGGGATGCTGGAGCAGGACCTTGCAAGACCTGTTATAACCGTAGCGGATTTTGAGACAGGGGAAGTGGAATATGAGATGTACACATACGGTGAACAGGTTGTAGTGATGCCCGTCAGTGGAATCGAGGTGAAACGTCCTGGTATGTGGAGTCTGGCCGCCGGGGTCGTGAAGAAAGAGATGCAAAAATATACACGGGGCCCTGTGGATGTAAAGGTCGTCTCAGATTCAAGTGCTACAGTGTATATGGATGAGGAGGACATACCGAGCGTCATAGGTAAAGGTGGAAAAAATATCGACCAGATCGAGAAAAAACTGGGTATCCATTTAGATATCCGTGAGATGCAGGAAGGTAAAGATAAAGGTAAAGTTAAAGGTAAAGGTAAAAAGATCGAAAAAATCGAGATATCAAGCTTTATCCCTGCTATTGAACGCTCAAAGAAGTATGTAGTTCTTACTGTAAAAGAATTATCTGGTGAAACTGTGGATGTGTACAGCGGTGATGATTACCTTTTCACAGCGACGGTGGGACGTAAAGGGGATGTGAAGATAGGAAAAGATACAGAGGCTGCTTATCGGATAATGGAGAACCCTTCAATTGTTACTGTACGATTGAGTACCGGGATAGGCTAACCTGAATGATCGTGATTATGTTCTGAAGAATGTGCGTGCCTGTGTTTATGTAATATTTCTTTGTGCCTGTGATAATGTTCATGAATCAGATTCACTTTTAAGAGCAGTTCTGTATCATTGAGTACTGCCTGTGCTTCGCCATCTGCAACTATTCTATGGTCTTCACTGAAAACAACAGCACGCTCTGAAACTTCTTCCACAATATCCAGGTCGTGTGTTGCTATTATAATAGTCTTCCCGGTTTTTCTAAGTTCAATTAAAAGTTCCACAAGCCATCTCTGGGTTCTTGGGTCAAGCCCGTTGGTAGGTTCATCCAGCAGGAGTATATCTGGATTTATGGATAATACCGATGCTATAGCTACTTTCTTTTTCTCTCCACCGCTAAGCGTGTAAGGGGCACGGTCTTTGAGATTTTCGATATTCAGCATCTCCATTACATCATTAACTCTTTGATTAATATCCTCTTTTGAGATATCCAGTTGCAGTGGACCGAATTTGATCTCATCTAAAACAGTCGGGCAGAAAAGCTGTGCCTCCGAGTTCTGGAATATCAGTCCCACTTTTTTCCTGAAAAACTGAGGAAAATCTCCACCATCTCCATCAAGCATATTCTCTGTAAGGATTTTGCCAAATGCCTTTGCAACTCCGGAAGAAGGAAAAATCAGACCATCGAGCAGCTTTAAAAGGGTGGATTTTCCTGAGCCGTTAGCTCCGAGTATTGCTACCTGTTCTCCCTGTTCTATTGATAGACTGATGTCGTTTAGTGCAGGTATATTGTTTAAATAGAAGTAATGTACATTTTTTAGTTCAAATATAGGCATGTTTCCTCATACAAGATAGTTCAGCCAGATAACTCCTGTGATAAATGCCACTGAGAAGACGGTCCAGACGCGGTCGATATTTCTTATTTTGAACGTTTCATGGGATTTGATTTCGCCGTGAAAACCCCGTGATACCATCGCAGAGTGAATTTCATCACTCACTTTATATGATTTCATAAGAACTGTTCCTATCCGCGAAGCTACCCAGTTCTGCTCTTTCTTTATTCCTTCTCTTGTCCTGTTCGTTCTAATTGTCCTGCTCTTTTTAGCCAGGTGCATTTCCTGGACTACTCTGATGAGGAGGAAGATGTACTGGTATGTCATACTGAGTACGAGGATAAATATCTGAGGTACTCCCAGTGTACGCAGTGACTTCATGACATCAGTCCATCGAGTTGTGAGTGTCAATAGAACTATTAACGAAACTGATGTCGCTACTCTTGAAATGAACAATAAAGCTCCAAGTACACCTGCTCTGGTGATCGATAGCTCTGTGAATTCAAATATCCAGAAGTGGATAGTCCTGTTAAACTGCAGGAGTGTGATAAGCGGCTCACCGGGTGTAAATATATTAAATATGGCTGGAAAAGCTACCATCCCTGAAAAAATGGGGATAAAAAGCCAGACCCGCTTTATAAAAAAGAATAGCTCTACCTTTGAAAGGTATGCAAAGACCAGAGTCAGTGCGTATATTCCAAGGATAATCTCTGTTTTACTGATAAAACTGGTTGTTATTATTAAAAGCAGTATTGTTATTAATTTGACCCTTGGATCAATCCTTTGAAGAAAACCTTTCGCAGAGGCATATTTTTCTGAAAATATGGAACGCTCCATCATACATGCTATCTCCACCAGTGTTTTCTCAACAAAATTTTTCTTCCCGCCCGCGCTGATGGTACAGCATTGGCATGGAGCGCTTTCTGAAAGCCAGTCAGGAATTTTCATTTCCCTTCTCTTCCTCTCTTTTTGCTATGAATTTTCCAAGGGCAATTGTCACGAAATAAATCAAACCGATTCCTATTACAGCAGATAGTATGTAGCCGATGCTTGATTGTAGAAAACTGTCCTCAAGACCTGAGATGCTATAGTCAGGGAATAGCGACTGCCACAGGTTTTCGCCTTTCTTTATACCATCGGGTACATAGCCAAACATTTCCTGAAGCCCCTCAGAGCCCCATTCTCCCCATGCCTCTCCGCTTGCTAAGAGTCCGAGAGGTGTGAGAACAATGAGTATTGCAATTCCGATCCACAGCTTTTTCATTGTCTTGTCGTTCATGTGCTCACCACCCTGACTTTTTCAATTGAAACTGCTTTAGTTTGTATTCTTAATAATGATGGGTCTGTCTGCTGAAGGTATCTAATGACAGATAAAGTTACGATAGCCTCAACAAAACCGAATAATACTAAATGTTCTATAGCCATTGCAGGCACCGCGATGCTGATGGGATACATGAAATACTGGAATTTTCCGTCCACAGCAGGATGAAGAATGGGCTGCAGTCCTAAGAGAATACCAGTCACTACAGCCGCGGCATTTATACCTATATAGCTTCCAATGCCTGCACCAATCCAGTGCCGTGATGAACTTATATCCGCATTGGTGCTTATCAATCTATAAACATAATATCCCATAAAAGGCAGAATCAACCCTAAAGCAAAACTTTCCGCTGCTATTGCAGTTATTCCGCCATCTCCGAAGAAGAACGCCTGAATTATTAATACAACGGAAATTGCTATCAGGGCTGCCCATGGCCCTAAAACTATGGCTATAAGTGTCCCGCCGACAGCATGTCCTGTTGAACCTCCAAGTACAGGAATGTTAAACATCATTATTACAAATGAAAATGCTGCGCCCATTGCGAGCAGTGGAACGTTTTTTGTTTTCAGATCTTTTTTGAGTTTGCGTGCTGCAATGATCCATACTGGTATCATCACCAGCCACAAGGCACCCCATGTTATCGGTCCCAGGTATCCATCCGGAATATGCAAGTTTTTTACCTCCTAATATAAGATTTCCCAAGATTTCTATTGCACTTATTATATGGTAGCACAATTTTATAATACTATATAACTTCAGTGCTACGAAGATTAATATCTGTAGCAAAAGTATGGATAATCATTAAGGTTTAAATAACTTGCGGTTAATTAATTATTTGAAAAATATAAATCAATAGAATCTTTAAATCTGAAAATTAATAAAAAGCGTGCGGAATGAATTACGCCTCTTGCCCTGGACGTATGGTGGTCAGCTTCACGTTCTTTACGCCTTTTAATGCCATGACTCTTTCGGCTATAGTTCTTACATCCTTCCCCTCTCCCTGTAGTATGAGAACTTCCATGCATTCATCATGGCTTATGTGAACGTGTACAGCCGACCTCGTAATAGCGGAGAACTCATGCTCTAAGTCCAGTAATGAGGTAACAAGCCCTCGCTGGGAATGATCATAGGTCATGGATAAAATACCAATTCTCTCGCCCTCGACCCCGCTCATCCAGTCGTAGTAACGGATATAGCCTCTGATTGCGTCGCGTATTCCCTCAGAACGAGACGAATAGCCTCTTTTTGTTATGATTTCATCGAATTTTTCAAGCAGGTTCTCAGGAAGAGAAACGCCGATTCTTGACAGGTCTTGCTCCATATAATGTCTCCTTTATCAATAATTGAAATAGTAGAGTATAATCTTTTGCTTTTTTGCAGAACTGCGGGAAAAGCTTATATGTAAGTAACACTTTTATTGGTCATCGTATTACTAAATATGAAATTATTTCATATTAGTATGTCGGTGAGGTGATAAAAAGATGGTTAGCGAAAGTATTTTTCGGATAGGCTCTTACTACACAAAGCTTATTAATTCCCAGACCAAAACTTGTTTGGGGAGGTGAGTAACCATGACTAAGGAAATAGACTGTAAAAGATGTAGTTTTATGATCAGGAGCGAGAACGATAATGAGCTTGTCTCGTTCGTGCAGCAGCATAACAGGAATATGCATAACTGGGATACATCAAAAGAAGAACTACTCAGAGCTGCAAAAGAGGTATAAAACTGGAAGGCAGGATAGCGGCGTTATAAAACAGGGCATAATTTAAATGTATTAAAAACGAAATCAAGAACGTATCAGAGATATATGGACGTACTGAAAGATTTTGCGGAGATAGCAGCCGATAAACAGCATGCTGAGATCAAAATGCCTGTAATGCATGTAGAACTATCCCTTAAAGTGAGGTATTTCATCAGCCAATCCGGAGTAGGCTACTGTGCGCTGTTAATTGATGGAGTTAAAGGAAAAGGCTTGAGGGGAAAAGTAGAATCAGCAGCGGCAAAGGTTTATGTCGGAAGGGCTGTTCTTATTTTCTTATCCCTGCTTGATGGCGGGAAGAAAATTATCACTGTCCCGGCTCTGTTCGAGAAAGAACCGACCTTTAATGCAAAAGTGGATTTAAGTAATTTTATTATAAACGCATATTACCATGATAACCTTAAAAAAACACCTGAAGAAGTCTATAACGAGCATCTGAATGTCTTAAAAGATAAAAAAATATCCAACGATACTGATAATCTTTACAAGAGCATCCTTGAGCTTCCGGGGGAAGGGCTTGAGATTTTGAGAAGTTATAGATAGGAGAAAACTATCCAGAGCAACGAATGAACTTTAGAAACCCTCATGCACACACGATGATGCTTCGCGCCTTCAGTGCAGAGTCCGCGACTTCTTTCTACCCTTTAAATATAATGCTTTTGCTTTATCACTTATAAGTTGAATTTCCTCTACTTTAAAACCAGCATTTTCTACAAGGCGAGCAAGTTCGTTATGGGAATAGTTTCGATAATAGCCTGGTGGTATACCAAACTTCTGGATGTACCTGAGGCTTAATTCTATTTTTTCAAACCAATTCACTCCGTAGTCCGTATAGGATGTAATAAGTAATAACCCTCCATCTCTTAAAATCCTGTGACTTTCTTGAAGTGCTTTATAGGGATTTTCGATAGTATGTATTACATTAGCCATAAATACGGTATCAAATCTTTGCGATGGAAAAGATGTACTTTCACAATCAGCTTTTTGTATAGTTATATTCTGGAAATCTTTTAAGTTCATTCTTGCCACTTCCAGCATCTCATCCGAGAGGTCTGTGGCAATAATATGTTTTGCATTTTTGGCTATTACTTTAGTGAAATACCCTGTTCCGCATCCAAATTCTATAACTTCTCCTAGACCACGTTCTCCAAGTAACCTTTTAACAATTGCTTGACGAAGTGTCTTCCCGACAACATACTCTACACCTTCATCGTAACTACGGGCATATTTACTCCAGTATTTCTCCTCTCTATGTACCATCACTATTCTACTCCCTTTATGAAAATGGCGTGTAACATAAGCCTATATCCCGTAAAACGTAGTAGGGAAATAGGGTGAAAGCAGCCTGATCAGCAGTTTATCTATATTGAACAGCAGCATAATCCCGACCGCTATAAGTAAAAGGCCTGAGAGTTTTTTAAGCACCTCTCCGTTCCTCATGAACCATTTATATCTATTCGTGACCCTTTTGCCGTAATAGGCTATTGACAGCATGGGCAGGCTCATGCCGACGGAATAGACAAACAGCATCCATGCGCCGTAGGATACATTGCCCACAGATGCGACATACGCAAGCACAGCGCCGAGTATCGGGCCAACACAGGGAATCCAGACGATACCTAAAGACATGCCCAGGAAAAAGCCGCCAAAGAGACCTCCCTCAGGCATATTTGATGAGGATCTGTTTAAAAACCCGATATTATTCCTGAGGCCCTGTGTTATTGAGCTTGAGATTTTTATGAACTCCATGTTTATGTCATCATCAAAGAGCACAGCACCCATTCCTATTATGAACAGGATAGATAAGCTGCGCATATAATCAGCAAAAGATGCAAAGGCTGCGCCAAAGCCGGATACGAGAGTACCCATGATGGTAAAGCTGAGCGTCAGACCTGATACAACAGCTAATGGTCGAAATCTGCCTCCTGCTGAGCCTGACATCACGGCAGGAAGGAGCGGAAGACAGCAGGGCTTGAGTATAGTCACTAAGCCTGCTACAAAAACCAGGATTATAGAGGGTGCTGAAGGTTCCATGCTCATTTTAGCCTGCCACCGCAATATCCAGCTGGATATATAAGTATGGCTTTACGTATGATGTAAAGTAATATATAGCTTAGCGTTGATCTCTCTATTTGAGCAAGCAAGTTTTAAGATTTGATGTTTGATATTCAGTTATATGAAAATCGCTGTTACCAAACTTAAGGAAAAATCCGAGGGTATCACCGAGTTATTTAAACGGTATGGTCATGAAGCATTCATAGTATCCACCATGAGTGCAGCCGGACCCACAGACCCGGAGCCTCTAGCGCGTCTAGCCGGGATGGTCTCGGAAGGCAGGATCGATATCCTTATTTTCACAAGCGCTCTCGGAGTTGATAAACTCTTTGAAAAAGCAACGCCAGGAAAAAGTGTAAGAATAGTAAGCGTAGGCCCAAAGACAGCCATGCGGGTGGAAGAACACGGCTTATCAAGTGAGGTTATAACGAGTTTTTCATCCGAGAATTTTGCCGGCTATCTTGGTAACATAAGCGGAAAAACAATAGGAATTGCAAGAGCTGAGGTGCAGGACACGCGATTGATAGAGTCACTGATATCAAGAGGGGCAACAGTAATAGAGGCTCCAGCTTACCGGTTAGAACCTGCAGGGAACATGTTTACCGATATCTTAAAAGATGTGGATGCAGTGATCTTCACCAGCGCCAGATCCTTTGAATATTCAGGTTTTAACCAGGACGACGCAAAAAAGATCAAAGTCATAGCAATCGGGCATAAGACCGCTGATGCAATGCGAGAGTATGGAGTAGTCCCGGATGTAGTAGGGAATGGTACGCTTGAGGATTGTCTGGGCATTCTATCACCCAAAAAAGTATACTCACACTCCTGATCCTGCTGTGCAAAGTTTAATTTTAGAAAAAGGATTATAGCAGCCCATGGATGAGAACACCGTAAACAGGACAAAGGCTGCCATTAACGCCCTAATAGATATAGAGCAGTTATGGATTGAGAACACCCCCGACTACAACCTCTCAACACAGGAATTGCTCGTACTCAAAAAAAGACTTGAGCGCGCGATGGAGAATATCTCGAAGATATACGAGGAGAACAGGGCAAAAATGCAGGCAGCAGAGGAAGAAATCAAAAAGATACATGAGGGCAAGAGAAAGAAGTAGGGACATCCTTTGATATTCGATTGAAGAATCGGCGATATCCGCGACAGAGAAAAATGAGCAGCGATTACTCCGAAGACTCAGCCCTGCGAATGCCAACCTTGAGGTCTACCAGTTGCTGAAAATCTCAGAATCACTCAACATTTATCTATATTAGCAAACATATTGAACTAAATATCCTATATTCTGGTTGGTGCTTAATCCAATGATAGAATCAGAAGCTCATAAGAAATACGAATTCAAAAGAACCCTTGAGGCCCTTCGCAATAAGCATGGCAGAGGCACGGAACTCATCTCACTGTATATCCCGCATGATAAGCAGATATCAGATATCACAAGCCAGCTCAGGGAAGAATACGGCCAGGCATCGAACATCAAATCAAGAGTGACAAGACAGAACGTGCAGGGAGCCATTGAGTCACTACTCTCAAGACTTAAACTGATTCCAAAGGCGCCTGAGAATGGTGTTGTCATCTTTTGCGGCGCGGTTGATATAGGCGCCAACAAAACAGAGATGCAGACATACATAATCGAACCACCTGAGCCCATCAAATCCTACAAATACCACTGCGACTCATCATTCCTTCTTACGCCGCTTGAGGATATGCTCCATGAGAAAAAGACCTATGGTCTCATTGTTCTTGACAGGCGTGAGGCCACCATTGGTCTTTTGCGCGGGAAACATATCGAGCCTATGGCGCATCTCACCTCCAGTGTCCCGGGTAAACAGAGAAAAGGCGGTCAGAGTTCACACAGGTTCCAGCAACTGCGTCTTATCGCAATCAATGAGTTTTATACCCGAATAGGCGAGGCTGCAAGTGAGGTCTTTGTTGCGGTTGACCCGAAGGACTTTGAGGGCATTTTCATAGGCGGCCCATCACCCACGAAAGAAGAATTCGAGAGCGGCGAATACTTTCATCATGAACTACAGAAAAGGATACTCGGACTCTACGATGTGGCATATACGGATGAATCAGGCCTGTATGAGCTTTTCGATAAACTAGGTGAGGCTTTGCAGGATGTTGAGGTGGTGAAGGAGAAAAAACACATGGAACGCTTCCTGAAAGAACTGGTAAGCGATACTGGTCTTGCTTCATATGGAGAAGAACAGGTCAGGAAGAACCTCCAGATGGGCTCTGTGGAAACACTCCTGCTATCTGATGAGGTCAGAAAGGCCCGCCTCACAATAAAATGCAACAACTCTGATTTTGAGGAAAAGAGAACCGTTACGAAAAAACCAGGTGAGGAGGAATACCAGCCAGGAAACTGCCCAAAGTGCGGCTCAAGCCTCAAGGTTGCGGAATCCGTGGATATCGTGGATGAGCTCTCTACCCTTGCCGATCAGATGAGCACGAACATTGTTTTTGTTTCAAGTGATTTTGAAGAGGGAAATCAGCTCCTGACAGCGTTTGGCGGGATAGGTGCGATCCTGAGATACAAGACCGGGATATAATTAAAGAAAGTTTATTGTAGCCCCTTTAGCAATTGAGCTAAAGGGAAGCACAGAAAATATTAACATCACTTATTGACAGAGAACTTTACTATCAGATCAATGGTAAGGCCTCTAATGGATTCCTCTGAATTGCGCAGTACCTCCTGTAGATTCGCACTATCTAAGAGCTGCTGGATGTTCTCTTTTATCCTGATATAGCGGACATATTCCTCAACCGTAAGATGGTTTTCATTATTTGTTTCTATGTAAATCGAACTCATTCAGATCAAATTGTTTTTTTAAAAGAAATACATTATCACTTTCCTCTGGAAAGAGGCAAAATATATATTATATCCAGGAACAGGTAGCTTGATTTTAAGGTATATGCATGAGAATAAATTCTGGATAATAGTTATTTTGAGTATAGCCGTTTTACCATCTGCGTCTGCTTACATTAATGTAGATGCCATTAACAACGCAGATACCTATGTGCGCTCAGGGCAGAATACGACTAATTACGGCAGTGATGCTGCATTAGGGATATACAGTAGCGGCGCAAAAATGAACACTATAATAAGCTGGACACTTCCGAGCGGCAATGAGGATATTACAGAGATTGCACTTACCCTGTACTGTCAGAAATGGGACAATTTCCCGACAACTCCAGTAGAACTGCATGTTCTTAACGAGCCTTTTGAGCAATATGATGCTACATGGAGCAAAAGCAAGCCCTCAACAGATTGGACTAATCCGGGTGCGGAAATGCCAATATCAACAAATTCAACTGTTGTGGATTCCGTCCATGTTGATTCAGAGGGATTTTACACCTGGGTATTAAGAGGTCCTGATGCGAACAATAGCCTTGACTCTCTATCGTGGGGAGATACAATCAATATCACCCTGACACTACCTGACGAAGCTGGATTCAGGGGCATCCAGTGCTATTCTAAAGAATGGTATTATAATCAGCCGTATATGGTTGTTACAAACGAAGTACCAGCAACGCCGCATATCATAGACGTAACAACAGCCAGGGTGAGAAAAACCAGTGCATTGATCAGGACTATTACCGATACCCGGACAGCCAACGTTATAGTGAATTATGGTACAAATAGCTCTGATCTTAACTTATGGAGCTATGCCGATAGTTTATCAGATACCTCATATAATCTACTGAGAACACTAATCCCGAATACAACGTATTATTATAGAGTATATGCTTCAAATTATATTGATAATAATTATAAAACCAACTCTTCCCTCCTTAGCTTTACCACGGACCCAGACAGTTCATACATTCCATTGGTCACGTTTGTTTTTGATGATGGGTGGAAGAGCACTGTTGATGCGAGCCATATTTTAAACGACTCCCTGTTCCCGGGAGTAAGCGCAGTAGTTACAGATATGCCAGATATAAGCCCGGCTTATATGAACTGGACCCAGATTCAAGAACTCCAGAATACCTATGGCTGGGAGATAGCGAGCCATACTACATCTCATGCAGATATGTCGTCCCTTAATAAGTCCCGGCTGGAATCTGAACTTGGCGATTCAAAAACTGCCCTTACAGATAAAGGTTTGAATGTCTATAATTTCATTTCGCCATATGGGGCATACAACTATCTCACAGAAGCATATGTGATGAGATACTACGACTCTGATCGGATCGTAACAGACGGTCCGATAGCTCCACCTTATAATGAATTCCCACTCTATGCCAGACATATCCAGAACACCACAACGCTATCGGAAGTAAAAGAGTGGGTCGATTCTGCAGTTATCAATAATTCCTGGCTCATACTTGTACTGCATAGAATAGTGGATAGTAACCCCATGGCAGAGGAATGGACCAGAGACGATCTCGCCAGTCTAGCTCAGTATATAGAATCGAAGGGTGAATTGAGGGTGGTTACAATTCGTGGAGCGCAAACCACATCGTTTGATTATAAAGGGATCTATGCTAATACAGCCACCAGGAGGATAGTTAATACGATATATCCTGATGGAACTGTTGATTACAGCAAAACCGCAACAGGCCATCCAGGAATCAACGCTACTGTTCTCCCATCATCGGATCCTGTTGTAGTAGACATAACTTTATGGAACAAAGCAGGTGATTATAAGATCCAGTTTAATGAATCATCTACAAACGCTTCAAACGAAGTGAGATATATATTAGGTGACAGAAAGGCTAACACGAAATATTCAGTGAAGGTATACTGGAGCAACGGAACTTTATTTCAGGATTTCTATATCAATTCAAACGAATCAGGGTATCTCTCATATACCACAACAGGATTTGAGAATCCACGGTACACGGTGATCCAGCAAACAGCCCCGGGACTATCTTATATGGTTATAGCTATCGTTGCTATAATGATCATTGGTGGTATTGCCTGCATCCTAAGAACGCGTCTGAGAATATGATTTTTTTTGAAACGGATGGAAAAATGGTTGGAGACCCGAATGCTAACGAAAAGTTCGTGGATGGGTTCTACCATCTGAAAAGACTTAAATAGTCTATGCGTCAACAAGGTTATATGAAGTTAAAACATATTTTGATACTTATACTGTTTTTCCTATTTATTTTATCAGCTAACATTGTGGATCTATTCACTGACTACTTATGGTTTGATGAGGTCGGTTATCATGACGTATTCTTCACGGTCCTGAAAACCAAGATCATGCTGGGTGCAATAGCTTTTGCCCTGTTCTTTGCTTTTATGTACATCAATATCAGGGCAGCGCTCAAGAATACCTCAGGCCTCAAATTCCTTCTCATTTATTCGGGTGTGACCCTCATCATCAGCCTGCTCTTTGGTCTATATGCAGCTTCGAAATGGGATATTGTACTGCGCCACCTGAACCAGGTACCTTTTAACCTCCAGGACCCTATTTTCGGACATGATATCTCATTCTATGTTTTTTCACTCCCCTTTTACCATTTCCTCTTGAACAGCTTATTTTTAGTGGTAATTCTATCTGGCATAGGAGCTGCAGTCATATATCTTATCAATGGAGGAATTCTCGATCAGCTTGAAAGTAAGGCAGATCCACGCTATCAAGAAGTGATCAATGTTATCAGATTACCGGAAGGCACAAAAATACATTTTGCTGTGATCGCTGGTTTATTCACTTTGCTCTTGACCATAAAATTCTACCTTATGCGGTTCGATATACTCTATACATCAAAAAAAGCTTTCTTCGGGCCCGGCTATGCGGATATTAATCTCCAGCTTTATGTCATCACGATTATGGCAACTGTGGCTCTCCTTGTTTCAGTACTTTTCTTCCTTAGCATAAAAAATACGAACGTCAAATGGCCGCTGGTCGGGATTATCTTAATAATAATCCTGTTCACAGGCGGGAGCTTTCTTACGACTATGGTGCATCAGTACAAAGTCCTGCCTGATGAATACAATATCGAGAAACCTTATATAGAGAATAATATCAAGTACACAAGACTGGCTTTTGATCTTGAAGATATCGAACAGATAGAATTCCCTGCTTCGGATAATCTTACACTCAACGACATTGAGGAGAACACAAAGACAATAGAGAACATACGTCTCTGGGACTGGAGGCCAATGCTTACAACCTATAAGCAGCTTCAACTGATACGGACATACTATGAATTCAAAGATGTAGATATAAACAGACTCACTATTGATGGGGAATACATGCAAATAGCCGTGTCTGCAAGGGAGATAGATTCTAAAAAACTCCAGGAACAGGCCCGTACATGGGTAAACGAACACCTTGTCTTTACCCACGGCTACGGTATTGCAATGAGCCCGGTACGAGGTGTGTCAAAAGAGGGACTGCCTCAGTTCTATATAAAGGATGTGCCGCCCAGATCAGAATTTTTTAATATTACAAGGCCAGAGATATATTTCGGGGAACTCAACGATGATTATGTCATTGTCGGTACAACCAACCCGGAATTTGATTATCCCAGCGGGGAACTGAATATATATACAACCTATAAAGGAACAGGAGGTATATCCCTCCGATCAGGTCTTGTGAAGCTGGCCATGGCTGTTCGTTTTGGCGAGATCAATATCCTGATCAGTGACTCGATACAACCCGAAAGCAGGATTCTATTCAACCGGAATATCAATAACCGTATCAGGACGATCGCCCCTTTCCTGAAATATGATAATGACCCATACATTGCATTGTCTGAAGGAAAACTTTACTGGATAATTGATGGTTACACTGTCACTGACAGGTTCCCTTACTCTGAGCCTGCAGGAGGCATAAACTATATCAGGAACCCTGTCAAGGCAGTGATCGATGCATATAACGGCTCTGTGGAACTCTACCTGCTGAATGAATCCAAAGACCCTATTATTGAGACCTATTCGGCAATGTTCCCCGATCTTTTCAAACCCATTTCCCTTATGCCAGAAGGCTTAAAGAGCCAGATCCGGTATCCTGAAGACATGTTCCGTGTTCAAGCGGCAAAATATGCACTCTATCATATGAAAGATCCCGGGGTTTTTTATAACAGGGAAGATGTCTGGGAAATACCTGAAGAACTTTATGAAGGTTCAAAAATTGTAATGCAACCTTATTACCTGATCACAAAGCTCCCCGGATTACAGGATGAGGAATTCATCCTGCTTTTACCTTTCACACCAAGGTCAAAGACAAATATGATCGCATGGATGGCGGCACGCAACGACATGCCGAATTATGGTAAAAAAATTGTGTATGTGTTCCCCAAGGAGAAACTTGTATACGGACCGATGCAGATCGAAGCAAGGATAGACCAGAACACTGAGATAGCTCAGAGTTTCACTCTCTGGAGCCAGTCAGGGTCCCGTGTCATAAGGGGAAATCTTCTGGTCATACCTGTAGAAGATTCGCTTCTCTATGTCGAGCCGATCTATCTGAGAGCAGAACAAAGAGATTCAATTCCAGAACTCAAACGCGTCATCGTGGTTTATGGAGATAAGATCACGATGCAGGAGACTCTGGATGAAGCCATAGCTGTCATTTTCAAGGGAAAGGTTCCTGAACGAACTATTATCCCGGTTGAAGATACTGGAACCAATGACGAGCTCATCCAGCAGGCTGTTGAACACTATGAAAAAGCACAGCAATTACTAAAGGAAGGGGATCTGGAAGGCTTTGGACGGGAGATCAACAGGATGGGGAAAATTCTTGAAAAGCTTAAAGTTTCACCAGTGCCTAAAATTTAATAGCAATGAATGATAAAACCTACTTCTATGAGAAGCAATCTATATCCTTATCCGGTTGAGACTCTTAAGCACTGGTACGTTACCATAGTTGGCGGACAGTCTACAGACTTAAAGCCCGATCAGATCGGAGTGAATAGAGAGGCACTAGCTAAGAATACAAACATAGTGCCGTATGAAGATAACGTATTTATATCGAAATTAGAGGGTAGGGGGACTCCCCTGATCACAAAAAATTATTTCACAGTTATTCCCCTGGACGAAACTTCGCCGGATGCCTCATCTAAATCGCCTAAAGGCGAGGTAGTTCTACCTGTGCAAGATAAGAAACAGAGGAACTGGTTTTTAGAACCACTTGAGGTTGGCGAACCGGTCATACTCAATAATGTGCTGAGTCAGAGGTACTACAGTGGATTTGTCCATGCCCTGGATAGGCTAATCAAGAAAAGATCAGGAAAGCCCTCAATAGAATATGAGTGAACTGATTTACCTTTTTTCTCTCTGGCTATTTACTTAGCCGCATACAACTAATGTTTAGGAAGCAATTTTTAAGACGGACAAAAGTATTCTAAAAATAATTTTGTGTCCTATTCTGGAAAAAAATATGCTTTAAATGGAAAGATATAAATACTCACCTAAGTTAAACAATTAATTATGATATATAGTAAATCTGCATGTGGTGAGCATATTTTACAATTTCAGTCAAGGATTCTATCCGGGGGTTCAAAATATAACCTTGTCTGCACAGGCTGCTCTGGCGTTTATTCTGATGATCGTCTGAAATGCCCGACAGACAGCGCGCTGCTGCGGGCGAATTACAGTAACAAGCAAATCGTATTAAAAGACGTTGCAGGAATGGGAAAATTCCATGACTGGCTGCCTGTACATGAGATAATAACATCAAATGCAGGTCCGATTACCTATAGAAGCATAGATCTTGCCGCAGAGCTTGGATTAAATAATCTATATATCTCTTTTAATGGTTACTGGCCTGAGAGGGGGGCTTTTATAAAGACATGCAGCTTCAAGGAACTGGAAGCTTTCCCGACTATCCAGAGACTTAAGAATTCAGGAGGCTCACTTGTGCTGGCTTCGGCAGGAAATACAGCGCGCGCTTTTGCCCATGCATCGGCCCTGACAGGGATAGAGGTATATATCATAGTTCCAGAGAGCGGAATATCAAGGATGTGGCTTCCAGAGGAGCCCTCTGATTCTGTACATCTTATACAGATGGGAAAGAACTGCGATTATACAGATTCGATTCATCTTGCTGAGCGGCTTGCATCCCTTCCAGGCATGGTGGCAGAAGGCGGCGCGAGGAATGTGGCACGCAGGGATGGGATGGGGACTGTAATGCTTGATGCTGCATTTCATATGAAAAGAATGCCCGATCATTATTTCCAGGCTATCGGCAGCGGAACAGGCGGGATTTCAGCATGGGAAGCATCACTGCGGCTGCTTGGGGATGGACGGTTCGGCATGAGATTGCCAGAGCTTCATCTTGCCCAGAACCTGCCTTTTACTCCCATGCTCAATGCCTGGAAGGCGGGAAGGCGCGAGATTATTAAGGATATCGATATGCCCGATCCAAAGAAACTCATCCATGAGATGTATGCTGATATCCTCTCAAACAGAGAACCGCCGTATTCCATAGGAGGCGGTGTGTACGATGCACTGTGTTCAACAGATGGGACAATGTACGGGATCTCAAACAATGAAGCAATAGCTTCACAGAAGCTGTTTGAACACCTTGAAGGTATAGATATTTTCCCGCCTGCAGGGGTGGCGGTCGCATCTTTAATAAAGGCTGTGGAGAACCAGCAGGTTGGAGTTGATGATCATATCCTGTTGAATATAACAGGCGGCGGTGTAAGCCGTCTTGAGATGGATTATTCCCCATGCAAGATAGAGCCGACAGCATATGCAGAGAATGCAAATATCCCGCTTGAGGAAATAATCTGCAAAAAGGTACTGGCTTGATAGATAGTCCTGAACACAGGGTAGTTGAGATCCTCAAAAACAACAGCATAGATATTGCTGTAACGCTGCCATGCGACAGGATAAAAGCGCTTCTACCGCAGATCAGCAGAAGCATAAAGACGATCCCACTTACACGCGAGGAGAACGGCGTTGGGATCTGTGCAGGCGCGTACCTTGGGGGCAAAAGACCTGTTATGGTTATCCAGAGTACAGGTATCGGCAATATGATAAATGCGCTTCTCTCACTCAATCTCACCTATGGTATACCTCTGCCTGTACTTGTAAGCTGGCGCGGTATTTATAAGGAATCAATAGAAGCCCAGGTGCTGTCTGGAAAAAGGATGCCTGCTATCCTGGATGCTGCAGGTGTTAAGTTCACAAAGATCGAATCAAGGGATGAGCTGGATAAGATAGATCCTGCAATCAGGGATGCTTTTAAGAATGAAGAGCCGCATGTTTTTCTTATATCCCCTGCTGTGTGGGAGGGATCTCCAGGCGAAGTTCCTGCACCTTTAGAGATAATCCCAAGGATCTCAGAATTGAATCTTACAGCAGAAATTAAAGAACCTGTAATGACGCGGTACGAGGCGATTAAGGTATTAGCATCCACAGCAGGTGAGGATATTATACTCTCAAATCTTGGTATCCCTGCTAAAGAATTATACGAGATCAGGGACAGGGAGCTTAATTTCTATATGATGGGTTCTATGGGTCTGGTATCGCCTATCGGGTCAGGATTGGCTATGGCACAGAAAAGGCATGTGTATGTGATCGATGGCGACGGAAGCCTGCTTATGAACCCTAATGCTCTGAGCTGCATCGGGGCTTATAATCCAGGGAACCTGAGTATAATAGCGATCGACAATGCAGCGTATGGTTCAACAGGAAATCAGGAGACCTGTACACGCACTCAGGTTGATCTTGAACTTCTGGCAGTGGCGAGCGGGATAAAAAATACCACAAAGGCACATACAGAAGAGGAATTGAAGCAGGCCTTACTGCGTAAGGCGAATTTTATTCATGTGGTTGTAAAGCCTGTAAATGCTGCTTGCAGGGAGATCCCTCTGTCTGCCAGGGAGATCAAGCAGAGGTTCGTCAACTACCTCACGCTGAAGGAGTGAGTGGATTTCCCCCTCTTTTTGCCTGTGGGACAGGAAACCTAAATCCTTGGTCTTATACTTATTATTGCCTCTTCGATTCCAGCGATAATGAACTGTACAGATATGGCTGCAAGAAGTAATCCCATTATCCTGACAATGACCATCGTACCTGTATAACCCAGGATTTCAAAAGCCTTATCAGATCTGGACAGGATATAATATGAAACAAGATATACAAGAATAATACTCACAAAAAGGAGAGCCTGATCGGTTACTTCTTCTGCCGTGTTGAAGAGAACTATACTGGTTGTCATAGCCCCCGGCCCTGTGAGAAGGGGTACCGCAAGCGGCGTAACGACTACATCCTCCTTATGTATGGCCTCTTCCTCCTCTCTGGCAGTGCTCTTGGTGCTTGGTCTCATACCGAAAAGCATCTCCATGGAGATTATAAATAAAAGAAATCCCCCTGCTATTCTGAAAGAGTACATCTCTATACCAAGGTAGCGAAATATAGAATTTCCTACAAGCGTAAAGATAATCAGGATAATAGCTGCAATAATTACTGCCTTTTTCACCATAGCTCTGCGTTTCTTCTTGTTGAAATCAGAAAGAATTGCCCTGAAGATCGGCACATTTGCTACAGGGTCCACTATTATGAAAATTGCAATAAACGAGTATAAAGCGAAGTTTAAATCCACTATAATCTCTTGTCCTCGATGTGCCTTTTAACGATTTCTCTTATCTCATCAGGATGCCCCATCACAGTTATTCCAGGCATTTTTCTCAGTTTATCCACAGCCTCGATATCTATATCCCGCATTGTGAGCGTGAGTTTTTTGCCACCAGGCAGATCCGTGGTGATTTCGCCTTTTTTCTGATCTGCTGGAAAAATATAGACCGGCACTTTTGCTTTCATGGCCAGCGCAGCTGCATTTGACAGCAGGGTGTCCGAAATTCCGGCAGTGATTTTCCCCACTGTATTGGAGGTGGAGGGCATAATCAGGAGAAAATCATATTTACCAAGTTGCAGATCACCTGCTAAAAATGGGATGTTCGGTGATTTTTCAACAAAAGTTTTGGGAAAACTGGATTTTAGATCATTAAAGAGCTTATACCATTTTACGACCATCTCACCTGCCCGGGAGAGAAATACCCTTATCTCAAGATCATGCTCTTTAGTTACCTCTTTCATTATCTCAAGACTTTCTTTTAGATAATCGCCGCAGCCTGTAATTCCCCATGCGATTCTTATGGTCATAGCATTACCAGTGGTTATATCTCAATCCTTTATGCTCTTTAGCATTAAAGCCATTTTCATCAATCTATTTACAGTCTTGCGCATGCTCTTTAAGCCTTCCTCGTCATCTCTAACGCCATTCGCCCCCAGGTCTTTTGACCAGAACGTACCGCCCAGATTTGCCCCGAAGGAACCGCCGCCCACCGGGATTGCCTCATTTATGACATAAAAATTGAGTATAGCCTGTATAGAGGGTTCCTGCCCGCCTATCCTGTCGCCCCCGACAGCGATTGCCGCACCAGGTTTATTCATAATAAAATGCGGATTCTGTGCAGCTATAGCCCTGCACCTGTCCATTATCACCTTTATCTGGCCGCTCGCCATCCCCTGATATACGGGCGTGCCGATTATGAGCGCATCAGCCCATTTAAGTTTTTCATAAATCTGCTGCATGTCATCGCTATGGATACAGCCTTTTTTTTCTCGTATACAGTAATCACAGTGGACGCAGAAGTTTAATTTTTTTCCCTGAGAGGAGAAGTATTCAGTCTGTGCAGGATATTTCTCTGAAGCGTACCGCAGCGACTCTCTTATTATGTAATCTGTTGAGGCTTTTCTCGGGCTGCCTGAGATCCCGAAGAGTTTTATTTTTTGTTCGCCCATGTCATCTCCTATATAAACTGCTTATACTATTTAGATGTAAAATTTGTTAACGCTTAAGGCGGACATAGACATCAAGATTTATTATCTTTGCGATCGTTATATGGGAGTGTAAATCAGGGGTATATAATTCCATTGCCTTCTTGTTTAAGTTAAGCATTACTTGTGAGCATTACAAGAGGAAAAATGGAATTAACAGACAGAATAGTAGAATGAATTGAAGGAAATAAAAGGAGGAAATTTATGAAAACCGTTGCAGTAGTAATAACGGTACTTCTGCTAGTCCAAACAGGGGCTGCCAGAGAGGATTCCAGATGGATTGGACCTGAAAGTTTCGTATATCCTTTGAAGATATGGATGGAAAAGTTCAGCCTCCATTTGATGCCCGACCAGACAGATAAAGCCCAGAAGATGCTTGATATGGCAGAAGAAAGGCTAAAAGAAGCCGAAGGGGTGGAGAATAGCTCAAAAGCCTTTGAAAGAGCTATGAAAGAATATGCAAATCAGCTTGAGGAACTCCAGGATATTATAGAAAGAGACACTGACAATAAAACCAAAAATACCCGAATCGATATAAAGGAAAAAATAGAGGATCATAAGAACAGAATAGAGGCATTGAAAAGTGCAGTAATCACAAGAGATGGGGGCAATGTGGCCGTGGTCTCTGTGACCAACAATTCCAGGCAGCAGGTGATTGTCAGATCCTCCCAGAATACATCTTCCTCAAGTTCGGTTGTGTCGTCTTCAAGTGCTATCGCGGTAGCATCAGGCTCCGGTCTTGTCCCTATAGATAATTCCGATGGCGTCTCTATAAACTTAAGCGGTATCTACATGAATTCAAGTGATATAATCGAGGACCATAAGAACAGATCAGAGGCATTGAAAAGCTTGTGGAAGGTTAGCATAATCCAGCAGGGCATAATTGAGGCGAGCAGTTCCTCAGGAGAAAGTCAGGTTAAAGTTAGCATTGCTAACGGAGATGCCTCTGTGTACACAGATGGCGGCAATGCAGTAATCACAAGAGATGGGAGCAACGTGGCCGTGGTCTCTGTGACCAACAATTCCAGGCAGCAGGTGATTGTCAGATCCTCTCAGAATACATCTCCCTCAAGTTCAGTTATGTCGTCTTCAGGTGCTATCGCGGTAGCATCAGGCTCCAGTGCTGTCTCTATAAACTCAAGCTCTATAAACTCAAGCTCTATAAACTCAAGCGGCATCTACATAAATTCAAGCGGCATCTACATAAATTCAAGCGGCATCTACATAAATTCAGGTGGTATATCTGTAAGTATCTCAGGAAACTGATCTGCAATTTAGGGTAAATCAGGGCTAATCCCCTCCTTTTCAAAGGAGGGATACAGCCCGTTCAAAAACAATAGGCAGTGCCATATCTGCGGCTCTATGCTGACAGCGAGGAAATGGGTAGATGGATACTCATATATCCTCTGTCATAGCTGCGGATCTAAGAATAAAACTTATATTCCCACAGACGAATGAACAACTATTATTGACATATATATATATATATATATATATATTACCGTCATGTTAATATACGGCTTCGTCTCTTATAGCATGTTTAGATACACAGTCAAAATGGGAGATGTGATAGGATGGAGGATATATGAAAACTGTAATTGCAATCCCTAATTATGAAATACTGGAGAAGATAGCTGAAGGCCCCCATGCGGATG
>DYGR01000042.1 GCA_020724545.1 Candidatus Methanoperedens nitratireducens | reverse complement strand
CAAATTGATTTAATAAAGTGTAAAGAATCGCTATGTCGCCATATCTTACGGATTGCGTGATTGTGACATCTAGATGATGGTTTTTTTATAAAATCGAGGTTTTGTAGCTTATTAAAGTCTGAATCTCAGGTTATAATCCTTTTTGCATACTCGATCATCCTGTTAAAATCATCAGGATCTGGTTCGTATCTTGCAAATTTAACAAGATCGCAGAGCATGAAACACTGCCCTGTATTTTCTATATATGTCTCATCCTTTGATTCTTTAATAACTCTGAGTATCTCATCGCTTGTGAGTTCATTGATTCCCAGCGTTCCCTTAAAGTATGTTCTCAAGGCACCTGATGCCTCTATGTATGCCTCTTTCTGCATACCGCCATTGAACATCCCAACTGCCCGATCCAGTTTCGCCAGGGCTTCTTCTTTGGGATTGGCCTGCAGTGGCAGGGAAAGTTGAACAGGTGAAAACTCAGCACTGCTCAAGTATCTCTTATAGAGATATATCCCGAGCAGCGGAATTACAAGAAAGATGAGCATCCAGTAGGGCCAGGGCTCAGGTTCTTCCTTCATCCTGAGAAATTCACTGTTATTCTCAATCCTGCTCCCTGATTCATCCTGCATCCCCTGATCGTCCTGCTGATTGCGGTCCATCTCATCCTTCAGGTTCTGCATATCCTGATCCAACTGCTGGATATTACCGGGTGATGAACCCGGCTGCTGCCTGTTGATCTGTCCACCACTTATTAATACGGATGATGATGTAGAATATGATGTACTGCGCTTGATCACACCATCGCAGTTGTAGATGCTGGTGATACCCTGTAGCTGTTCAGAGGATGCCCCCTGTTTTATGGATATCTTTAATGGTTCGGATTTTATGGATTCCCGGTCTCCTGTATCCGGATTTGTATAGGTGACAGTAGCAGAATCGAGCATAAAATCACCAGCAGAGAACGCCTGTATCTTAGGATTATACGTTACAGTAGCGTTTTGATTACCGGCCAGGGTGTAATCATAGCACTGTATCTCAAGCCCGTTACTTCCAAGAATATTACTATCCTGTACGACCACAGGTATAGATCGACCGAAGGGATTCTCAAACTCAAGGGATATAGTTATGCTGTCGTCCGTTGTTATATCTGTATTCTGCACTACCTTTTTAACATACAACTGCTTGGCAGATGCGGTACCTGAAATTATTAGCAAGATACACAAGCACAATATTTTTAGCCTCATATTCTCACCTCTTACGGAAGTATCCTGTATCGTCCAAACCTGAGGTACAGTTCAGCAAGCAGTATACCTATAGATACCAGGATTACCCAGTCTTTTATACTTGAGTCCTCAGGCTCACGTTCTATTTTTTTTGGCAGTTCACTGTATATGCGCGAAAGTGTTGAGCTGTCCACAGATTTGAAATACTGTCCATTTGTTTCTTTTGCTATCTTCTGCAGCGTGGCCTCATCCAGATTGGCATACTGGGGGTGGCCGAGCCAGTCAGATCCCAGGATCACCTCATCCTTTGAGCCTATACCCACAGTATACACCTGGATACCACTTGTCTTTGCAAACCTGATGGCCTCATCCGGACTGATAACACCGGCATTGTTTACGCCGTCGCTCATGAGGATAATCACCTTCTTTTTGTTGGGGATCGACGTTGCCATATCCACAGCAAGTGCAAGCCCATCACCGAGTGCTGTCTCACCCTCTGTCTGTTTTATCGCCGCAAGTTTCCCGAGCACCTTATCCCTGTAGGGGGATAGATAAGCGGACGTCGTAGCTCCGCTTGAGAAAACAACAATGCCTGCATTGTCCTTACTGTTCAGTCCATCGATCAGTATCCTTGCGCTCTCTTTGGCGGCCTCAAGCCGTGTGGGTTTATAATCAGTTACTGCCATACTTCCAGAGACATCCATTACAATCACCACGTTAACTCCCTCTTTTGTCTGTCTGAGAGGTATATGCGGATCTGCAAGGGCTGTGATCAATATGGCTATTAAAAGTATATGCATATAAAAAAGAACTTCCTTCGCCTTTGATCTCCATGTACCTGCTTCTTTTATTAGCGATATGCTGCTGAATTTGATAGCTGCAGCCTTTTTCTTTTTTATGGATTCTTTATAAAAATACCAGACCAGGGGTATTAATAAAAGAGCAATAAACCAAAGCGGGTTCTCAAAGTTCATCGTCCTGCCCTCGTACTGAAGTACCTTAGTACAGGTTGAACCCAGTCCTGTGCAGTAGAAATTTCGATCAGGTCTATCTCAAGGCGTTTTGTGATCCAGGATAGCTTTTTGTTCTTTGATTCAACCATTTCTCTGTACTTTTCTCTGAACCCGGCATCGCCTGTGTCTACAAGTATCTGCTCTCCCGTCTCTTCATCCTCAAGCTCGATCAGTCCTATATCCGGGAGCTCCTGTTCGCGAACGTCCCAGAGTTTTACTGCTATCAGGTCATGCCTGTTCCTGAGTACTTGAAGCGGCTTTTTAAGATTATCAATATTATCCTGAAAGTCTGAAATCAAGAATATCACGCTTCTTTTTTTTAGGATTTTCGAGAGCTGGGCCAGTGGAACAGAGAGATCGGTATTATCATGCACAGGTCTGTGGAAAATAATCTCTTTTATCAGCCTGAGCACATGTCTTTTCCCTCTCATGGGCGGGATATATTTTTCCACCCTGTCTGTCGTTAACATCATGCCGACCCTGTCATTGTTCCTCATGGCAGACATGGCAAGCGATGCGCAGAGCTCTATCCCTATATCTTTTTTAATAGAGCGTACCGTGCCAAACTCAGATGAGCGGGATATATCGAATACTATCATAAGGGTCAGGTCCCGCTCTTCTATGAACTCTTTTACAAACGGATGGTTCATTCTTGCGGTCACGTTCCAGTCAATGTTCCTGGGATCATCGCCGATCTGGTATTCCCGCACCTCCAGGAACTCTATACCCGTACCTCTGAAGGCAGAGAGATATGCGCCGCTCATAATTCCTTCAACCAGTCTGTTTGTCTTTATCTCTATCTGCCTGACCTTAGATATGATCTCTTTAGTATCCTGATGCTCCACTATCTTCCTCCAGCAGCCTATGGAACCGGGACTTTATCAAGAATCGAACTTATAATCCTGTCCGACGTCACATCCTCAGCCAGCGCCTCATAGGTAAGGATGATGCGGTGCCTGAGCACGTCCTTTGCGATTGATTTAATATCCTCTGGTATGACATACCCCCTGCCTGCAAGTAAAGCATTCGCTTTACCGCCCAGTGCAAGGTATATGGATGCGCGCGGGGATGCCCCGTATTCAATAAAGTCCTTGACCTCAAGCCCGTACTGTTCAGGTCTCCTGGTCGCCTGCACTATGTCGGTTATATATTTTGATATTTTTTCATCCATATAGATGCAGTGATTGAAATCCTGGATCTCAATTATCCTCGATGGCGTAATGATCTTGCTGATCATGGGCATACCGCGGCCCGCGATCATCCTGATGATATCCTGCTCCTGTTTCTGTGTGGGATAGTCAAGCAATATCTTGAACATGAAACGGTCGATCTGGGCTTCCGGGAGTTCATACGTTCCCTGCGTCTCAATAGGGTTCTGGGTCGCCATAACAAGGAACGGTCTCTCAAGAGGATGGCTCTCATCCGAGATCGTGACCTGCCGCTCCTGCATTGCCTCAAGTAATGCGCTCTGGACCTTTGGCGGTGCTCTGTTTATCTCATCTGCCAGGATGAAACTGGCAAATATAGGGCCCTTCTTTGTATAGAATGAGCAGGTATGCTGGTTGTATATCCTCGTCCCTGTTATATCAGCCGGAAGTAGATCGGGTGTGAACTGTATCCGCTTGAAGGATGATTCTATAGTATCTGATAGGGTCTTTATCATCAGGGTCTTTGCAAGACCAGGCATCCCCTCAAGCAGGACGTGCCCATCTGCTACAAGCGCAATGATGAGCTTCTCAAGCACATCCTCCTGTCCTATGATGACCCTGTGCATCTCGTTTATTATTGCCTCCAGATCCTTTGAATACATCTCTGCCTGTTTATTGAGTCTCTGGATTTCTTCACTCATCGTGTCATCTCGGTTTTTTTCCATTTCTTATCTGAGTTTTGATTTAAATTTGTAAGATATCTGATGGAATTACTTTAACCATTGGTATATGGTCTATATAGCAACAATACCGAAAAATATATTCTATAGTTCACCTAGAATAGTAACATTATATACAAATAATACCATTTGATGCTATCATGAAAGCAAACGAAGTAATGAATCTATTACAAATATCAAGAGTGACGATATTCACACATCTTTTTAAACTTAGAGGTTAGCATAGATGAACGTGATTAGAACAGAGCAGATAGAACTTAATCCAAACGATACTCTATCAGAGTTATGCCACTACTCCAAGAACCTCTGGAATGAAGCCAATTACACACTTGTGAAATTGTATATAAAACGATATCAGAAGAAGTTGAAATAAACAGAAGATGGTATTCAAGAAAAATTAACGAGAATCGTATTACTGGCATTGATTTAGGACTGAGGAACATCGTAACTATCGGAAATAACATCAGCATTCAGCCGATTGTTATTAAGGGCGGTGTGTTGAAATCCATAAATCAGTATTATAACAAGAGAAGGGCAGAATTACAGAGCATCTATGATAAGCAGGGAATTAAAACAGGATTTGCATTAGAAAAACTAACTGATAAACTATAAATTAATCCAAATGCTTCAGTATAAAGCCGAAGAAGCAGGCATAGCAGTCAAAGAACAGGAAGAATCACATACAAGCAAATGCTCCTTCCTTGATAACGAACCGATAGAGCATCATGACAAGTACATGGGAAAGCGAATCAAGCGTGGGATATTCAGGTCAGCTAAAGGAATCTTGATCAATGCTGATGTTCAGGGAGCATTAAACATCATAAGAAAAGCATTCCCGAAAGCATTCCCGCAAGGGAGCGCAGACGGGATAGAGGATGTAGGGCTACACCCAGAAAGAGCAAATATCAAAATGATATTATCTTTTGAAGGGGTCTGTTAACATGGTTAATAGATATCATAGCCTATCTACAGCCATAAACTAGAGAGAGGAGGTAGCGGTTTGAGATTTATATGGTCGATGATAACACACTGTAGATGGATTTTTAAGACGTATTTTAATTTTAAATACAGGATTAAACCTGATCCATACCAGATCAATACATCCAGGTATGAGCAGACTAAAATTGCTAAAAGTATTGAAAAGATCAGGGGACAAAAGTTTTCAAATGTTTTAGAGATAGGCTGCGGCGCAGGGTACCATACCGAATATTTACTGCCGTTCTCTGACAGGATGGTGTGTATCGATAATTCAGGTGAGGCCTTAAAGAGGGCAAGAGAAAGAATATCCGATGCACGGGTGACTTTTAAGCAATTAGACCTGGTTACTGATAACCTTGATGAAAAATTTGACCTGATCTTCTGCTCAGAGGTTTTATATTATCTTGACTTAGAGCAACTGCATGCAGCATCTGCCAGGATCATTGACTGGTTGAATACAGGAGGCACGTTAATACTTGTTCATGCACTTGTAGAAAGTAAATATATTGAGAGAAGTATCCTGAAAAGGCCCGGTGCCAGAACAATCCACAGCTTATTTATGGATTCCAACCATTTATATACTGTGCACGATACAATTGAAAAATTTTACAGGATCACCGTGTTAAAAAAGCTTGATAAATGATCAGGGGATTATCTCACACCCGTTATTGAACTCTGGATAATCGAATGCCTCTTTCTCTATAACCCCGCTGTCGATCAACTCTCTGATAAGCGGTGCAGCAGCCTCCAATTCCTGCACAAGATGCCTGACCGTAGAACAGATCATGGCATATCCATTCTCCCTGAGCATATCCTGCGCGTGGTTCACAAAAAGGCACCGCCCTCCGCAGATATGAAAGATATCGCATGATATGCACGGTTCGCCCACGAGGATCTTATTACAGAGGGACACGGGAGTATCAGAGATCGAGCCCACGATCGAGAAATCAAAATCAATAGAGACAGGGCATGCAGAGATCCTGCCATCTGGCATTATAGCAAAAAAATCAATACCTGAGCCGCATCGAAGGCGCGATTGCGTCCCATTCAGCAGTGATTTCATAACACCAGTAAATGGGACAATTCCGGGAACATGATGAGTATGCTCCATCTCTTCCATCCACCACCCAACAAGCGAGGATATGTCTGCGTTGTACAGGCGAATCCATTTCTCTAACCCGGGTTCTGCGCCCTCCCAGAACATCTCAAACCCGAGCTGCCAGTGGATATGATCAAAAATCCCAGGATCTGCAAGATGTAATACGTTGTCATAGATATCCGTACCCTGTGGAACGGTCATCCTGGCTACCAGATCGCCCGAGAAGCCATTTTGCCTGATCAGCTTAACATTTCGCATTACCCTGTCATATACGCCTTCACCTCTGTTTCGGTCTGTCACATCCTTTTTACCGTCGATCGAGACCAGGATGGAATGGAATTTTTTTAAATACTGCGGCTCTATTTTGTCCAGAAATAAGCCGTTCGTCTGGATAACGTAGCGCCCGGGTACTGCATCCATTATTTTTTTCATGGTTCCGATCCGCAGAAGAGGCTCCCCGCCATAGAACTCAACAGCAGGCGCTATATCCCTGGACAGGAACAATTTCAGGTCTGAAATAGAGTACTGAATCTCCACTGGAGGGGAATCGCTCCCGCCTCCGCAGTAGCTACAGTTCAGGTTACATTCTTTTGTAAGGATTATATGATAATGCATAAACCGATCATCCCGGGCAGGAATAGAGGATTAATATATTTAAATATATGAGTGGATTTTTTCCTTGCAAAGACTCATGGGGAAAAACCGCAAACGGGTTAATGAATACTAACAATAATATAAATACTTTAAACCAATACATTTTTATATCAAACCTCATTTAAGAGCATCGAGATGAGTTTATGCCATTTGAGATTTTAGAAAAACAAGAACTTGTTCCTACAATCTACCTGATGAAGATCAGTGCACCGCGCGTTGCTAAAAAAGCACAGCCAGGACAGTTTGTCATACTCAGGATCAATGAGAACGGGGAGAGGATACCCCTTACGATTGCGGATTTTGATAGAGAGGAAGGTACGATCACCATGATCTTCCAGACAGTAGGCAAAACTACAGCACATCTGGCATCCTTAAGGGCCGGAGATGAGCTTCTGAATTTTATCGGGCCTCTGGGAAACCCAGCACATATCCAGAAAGAAGGAACCGTGGTACTGGTAGGGGGAGGCGTGGGAGTAGCGCCGATCTTTCCTCAGACCCGGGCTTTTTATGAAGCCGGGAACAGGGTAATCTCCATTATAGGAGCAAGGAGTGCAAATCTTCTCTTATGGGAGGATAGAATGCGGGCAGTCAGTCACGAGTTATATATCACAACTGATGACGGAACAAAAGGCCATCACGGCTTTGTAACAGACATAGTCAAAAGACTTCTTGAAGATGGGATAAATATAGATAGAGTAGTTGCCATCGGCCCGCCTGTAATGATGCGGGCTGTTGCAGGCGTAACCCGGCCTTTTAACGTCAAGACAATCGTCAGCCTGAACTCCATCATGGTGGACGGAACAGGGATGTGCGGGGCATGCAGGGTGCTTGTGGGAAACGAGACAAAGTTCGCATGCGTTGATGGTCCTGAATTCGATGCCCATCTTGTGGATTTCACACTGCTCATGAACCGGCTTGCTGTGTACCAGCCTGAGGAGAAGATCGCACTTGAGAGGTATAGATGTGAGAGGGAGGGATGCCTGTGCTAGAGCGCCAGAAGATGCCAGCCCAGGATGCAGGAGAACGCATCACCAATTTTAATGAAGTAGCCCTTGGTCTTACTGAGAATCAGGCTATCGAGGAGGCTAAGCGCTGTCTCCAGTGCAAGAAACCGCAGTGCATGAAAGGATGCCCTGTTGAGGTAAAGATACCTGCTTTCTTAAAGTACGTGGCAGAGGGTGATTTTGATAATGCGATAAAGGAGATAAAGGTGGATAATGCACTTCCTGCGATCTGCGGACGTGTATGCCCACAGGAGACTCAGTGCGAGCAGGCCTGCATATTAAGTAAAAAGGGGGCATCGGTTGCCATAGGATACCTTGAGCGTTTTGTGGCAGATCATGAGCGAAATAAAGGGGTGGAGGATCCTCACCTGCCAGAACCCACAGGAAAGAAGGTCGCTGTAGTGGGCTCTGGACCTGCGGGACTCACAGCCGCAGCAGACCTTGCGAGAATGGGTCATTCTGTTACGATCTTTGAAGCACTTCATGAGGCAGGAGGCGTTCTTATATACGGCATCCCTGAGTTCAGGCTTCCCAAGGAGATCGTACGTGCTGAGGTTGAATACGTAAAGCGGCTTGGAGTTACAATACTTCTTGATTCGGTCATAGGAAAAATAGAGACAGTGGATGATCTTCTATCCGGGTTTGATGCCCTCTTCCTTGGAACAGGCGCAGGCCTGCCATCTTTCCTTAATATCGATGGTGAGAACCTGAGCGGTGTATATTCTGCCAACGAGTTCCTGACCCGCGTGAACCTGATGAAATCCTACAGATTCCCTGATTACGATACACCCATCAGGAAGGGAAAGCATGTGGTTGTTGTAGGCGGAGGAAATGTTGCTATGGACTCGGCAAGATGCGCCCTGAGGCTCGGGGCTGATGAGGTAACTGTTGTTTACAGGCGAAGTGAAGAGGAGATGCCTGCCAGGGCAGAGGAGATCGAGCATGCAAAAGAAGAAGGCATTAAGTTTCGGCTTCTCACAAACCCTGTCAGGATCATCGGTGATGGGAAGAACTGGGTCACCCATGTAGAATGCATAAACATGGTTTTATGCGAGCCTGATTCATCAGGCAGGTGCAGGCCCATGCCGTTAGCAGGGACAGAGCATATGATAGAGGCAGATGTGGTTATAATCGCTATAGGAACATCACCCAATCCTCTCGTGCCACGCACAACACAGGGACTTGAGATCACAAAGCACGGAACGATAATAGCAAAAGAGGACGGCACAACTACCAAAAAAGGTGTCTATGCTGGCGGAGATGCGGTCACAGGCTCGGCCACGGTGATAAGCGCTATGGGCGCAGGCAAAAAAGCAGCGCGGGCGATCGATGAGTATTTGAGGTCATAAACCGCGGATGAATACGCAAATATAATCAAATATATTACAGCTTTCCAATTTTTTTAAGCATCTCCGCATTCAGGACGCTTGCGCCTGCTGCGCCCCTTATAGTATTATGCCCCATGCAGATGTAGCGTATCCCGGGGCGGATGCGTCCAACCGATACCGTCATCCCTCCGCCGATGTTCCTGTCCATGCGGGGCTGGGGGCGGTCCTTCTCTTCCTTTACCTCGATAACAGGGTTCGGCTCTGTGGGCAGATCCGACAGTCCTGGATCAAAGCTCATGAAAGCCTCTTTAACCTCTTCCGGGGATGGATCATCTGACATCTCCACCCAGATTGCTTCTGTGTGTCCGTCTATTACCATAACCCTGTGACAGCTTGCGCTCACATTGAACGGTGCATCGATGATCTTGCCTCCATCAAATTCGCCAAGAAGTCTCCGGGTCTCTGTTTCTACTTTTTCCTCTTCTTTTTCAATATACGGGATCACGTTATCCAGGATCGCCATTGAGGCCACGCCATCATATCCTGCGCCTGAGATCGCCTGCATTGAGGATATGTATATTCTCTCAATCCCGAACTTCATAAGCGGCTTCAGGGTAACGGTCATCATTATAGTGGTGCAGTTGGGGTTTGTAATTATATAGCCATCCCAGTTGCGCTCATCCTGCTGGACATCGATAAGCCCGAGGTGTTCAGGGTTCACCTCAGGAATAACGAGCGGTATATCTTTTGCCATCCGCATGGCACTGGCATTACTTGCGACAACAAAGCCTGCTTTTGCAAATTCAGGCTCAATGGTCTTAGCAAGATCAGCAGGAAGGGCCGAGAAAACGATATCTGCCTCAACCTTATCTGTATCGACAGGCACTACGGTCATATCAGCCGCATCCTGAGGGATCTTACTATCAAGCCTCCAGCTTGCTGCATCACCGTATCTCTTGCCTGCGCTCCGATCAGAGGCTGCCAGTGATGTCAATTCAAACCAGGGATGTCTGCTTAACATCTCAATGAATCTCTGGCCTACATTGCCTGTTGCACCGAGTACTCCGGCCCTTATTTTTTCCATAGTTACCCTGCTGTTATTTATTGTTTATTCCATTGTGATTGCAATGCTCGGGCATGAATCTACACATGTACCGCAGTCCGTGCATTCATCCTCATCCACTTTAGCCTTATCGTTCAGCTCTATCGCTGTTGCAGGGCATTCATCTACGCATATTCCACATCCTGTACATTCGTCAGGGTTTATTTTTGCTGGCATTTATATCACCTTTAGCCCCTACCCATTGAATAAGTGAAATATAAAAGTAACGGTTTATAGTTGATCTGATGTTAAGAACGTTTATGGAAGTATAGGCATTCGATCAATTAATATATATCAGGTGCTTTTCAGGTAATACATGCATAAAGTCGGAATCGCAGATACTACATTCTCACGCATCAATATGGGAAAAATAGCAATCGATGAGCTTAAGAAGGGCGCATCCCTGCAGATCGAGCGCTATACTGTTCCCGGAATAAAAGACCTCCCTGTGGCATGCAAGATCCTGATTGAGGAAAAAGGATGCGATATAGTCATAGCTCTTGGCATGCCGGGCTCAAAGCCTATAGATAAGATGTGTGCACACGAGGCCTCTCAGGGAATAATTCAGGCACAGTTGATCACAAACACGCATATTATCGAGGTCTTCGTGCACGAGGATGAGGCAAAAAATGAAGAGGAACTTGCATGGCTTATGGAAAGACGTACGCGTGAACATGCACAGAATGTAATTAAGCTGTTATTTCATCAGGAGCAACTTCAACGTGAGGCAGGTACGGGTCAGAGGCAGGGTTTCGCTGATATCGGGGCGATAAGGCAGTAATTGCTGCTCATAATGCTGCGGATGTGAATTGTTTTCTTAACGGCATCAACAAAAGGCTTAAGTTAAATAATGTCTTTTAAGAATGTCCTTGATTAAAGAGCCGCCATAACTCAGTTGGTAGAGTGCCTGGCTGTTAACCAGGATGTCACAGGTTCGAGCCCTGTTGGCGGCGTCTGAGTTATGATCGTCGCATGATTTTTGGGCCCGTAGCTTAGTCAGGTCAGAGCGCCCGGCTCATAACCGGGCGGTCACCGGTTCAAATCCGGTCGGGCCCATAACTCATATTTTACAGAAGTGCCTGCTCCATTAGAGGTTACTTCTCTTAAGCTCCTCCATGTTCCTTATCATGCTCTTCAAGGGTCTCGTGGCCGTGTTTTCTCTTGGTAGCTTCACCGCCTTTAGATCCACCCTTGTGTCCTATTTCTGAATAGAACTCGCGACCATGAGTTTCCTTGGTAGCTTCTCCACCCTTGTGTCCTATTTCTGAATAGAACTCATGGCCATGGGTTTCCTTGGTAGCTTTTCCGCCCTTATGGCCAAGTTCCTTATAGCCTTCATGCCCTAACTCCTTTTTTCTCTCTTCTCCTCCCTTCTTCCCGATCTCATGATAGAACTCATAGGTATAGCCCTTCTCTTTCTCTTCTGCCTTCTCTTTTCTCTTCTCTTCTTCTTTTGCCATATTGTACCACTCCCAAATCACAGCAAGTTAGCTCACTGCTGTTGTCATACAGTTACGTTGCCCCTATGAATACTTTATATTTCATCCTATAAGAATATTTTGGCAATCTCATATGTATATCATTTACAGCGAGAAAGACAACAAAGTATGGTGTGTTCTTGATGCCCCTAACAGGGAAGCTATTGAGAAGCATCACGCAAAGGCAAGAGTTAAAACTGACTGGATTTATGAGGTAGAATCCACGCGTGAATGAGATATCAGAATACTTTAAACAGAATGAATTATCGTAGCCTCACTTATTTCCCTCTGTTACGTTTTAATCAATATTTTCCAGGAGCCTTACCGTTGCCGCCGAGACGCAGAGTGCAGTGTATGGAATAGCTAAGACAGATCCTATCATGGTCCACCCTCCAACAGCGTTAATGGCATAGACGATCAGGGCAAGTACGATGGTAAACTTCAGGTTTTCCCTGCTTAGCCTGTAGCTTGCCTTTAAGGATTCCACAGCCTTGAGGTTCTTTTCTATTGACAGGGGCATTGCATATATCAGGAGTATAAGAAGCGCTATCCCCGGCAGAACGAGAAGCGCCAGACCAATTAAAATAATGACTGCTGCCACAAGGAAAATCCCCCAGCTGCGGAGGAAATAATCAAATCCCTGTAAGATATCAAGTACCTCTGTTCTCTCATTTCTCACTGCCCTAAGGCACATTATAAAAAGACCGAATAGAAGGGGTGGTCCTGGTATTATAAAGATCGAGCCTACCATCAGGACTAAGGTCGCGAGAATTAAAGAAACCCAGTTAGCTTTGAATGCATCAAAGGCTTCGGTAAATATGTCCTCTATCTTTACCATCATACTTCCCTATCAAAATATTCTGGGAACAATAGTATTTATAATTATGTTAAATCTCACGGCCTATATAAAAACAACAGCTACGGAGGCATGGAGAAATATTTCAAAAAAGCTCTCTGTGCCTCTGCGACTCTGTGGCTCATTTATGCTCCAATCGTTTAGATGTTGGAATTATTGGATGGTCTCCATACCACCCCAAGATTTAAATCCCAAGCAACTCTATCACTGGAATATCTTATTAAAGATTAAATTAAGTGATCATGCTATGAGAAAAATATACGTACCTATCCTGTTCTTGTTCTTATTAAGCTCAGTAAATGCACAGGCGCAGGATCAGCCTCCTTTCAATATCACGCATGTGATCTCAGTCCCTCACCTCTCACCAGGGGACAGGAACACAGGGTTAGAATTCACTATACAGAATAATAAAGACATATCTATTAACAATATTAAAATATACCTCTTCTTAAGGTTTCCATTCTCAGCCTCAATACCTCCCAATAATAGACTCGGGGAACTCAGCTATCCGGGATATCTCATTGGCACAGGCGGTTCTGGTGATGAATATACCCCATACTTTGATCTTGGCCCTGGTACGTCTCACAGAACTTTTTTCAAGATCGATGTTGACAGAGGCGCAAAATATGGGACCTATGACATACCTTATACGATCTATTACAATCAGAATAATAAATACAGCGGCAAGATTACGGTTGCCGTCATGGGCGACACGCTCGTAGAGATCACGAATGTCTCTGTAGCCTCGAACGATTCACTGGTCGAGCCGGGAAAGATATTCAAAATCGGCGTATCTTTTGAAAACATCGGTGATAACGATATCAAGTGGCTTCGGCTCTCACTAAACCCGAAGGACACAGAGCTTGTGCCTCTATCTTCAGCCTCTGAACGTGTCTTTAAAGATATAACCCAGGGATCAAAAAAAGATTCTGAGTTCTGGTTCTCTATAGAGAGAGGTGCTGCTATCAAGAACTACCCGATCGATCTCGTACTCAGCTACATGGATGAGAGGGGAATTGAGTACAATGAGACGAAGCTTGTGGGTATAGTCTCTGCTGGAAGGGCACAGCTTGATATCGCAAGAAAGATAACAGAACCAGCAAGAGTAAAACAGAATCAACCGTTCACACTCACAGTGAAGATTGAGAACACTGGCACAGGGGATGCCAAGGGCGTGACAGCACGCCTTGAATCAGAGCTGGAAGGGGATACGCTTGCTTACCTTGGTGAGATCAAAAAGGATGATTATTCCAATGCTATCTTTACACTGGATGCAGCAAAGAGCGGGAAAAAGACCGGTATCCTGCGAATAAGCTATGAGGACGATTTCGGCAGGCATGAGATACAGAAGGATATAGACCTGATAATCAACCCTGCTGATACCCAGAGCCCGCTTCCTGCTGTGTTCGGTATGATTGCGGTACTGATCGGGATACTTCTCTGGAAGCGGAGGAAACCCGGGACCTTATGAAGGCATGGCTCTTTCTTGCTGTCAAGGATCTATCAAAAAGAAGGCGTGAGACCTTAATGGTCATCCTTGCCATAACCATAGGCGTTGTAGGTCCGCTTTTTACGACAGCGCTGAATAATGGAATGCAGAATGCATTTGTAGGGAATACAGTTGATGTATATATAGGGCATCTGCAAATACAGCCAGATACAGGCGAAGATTTTATTCCAAGATCTGAAAGTGTGGTATCAAAAGTTACTGGTATAAAAGGTATCCTGGGGGTAGCGCCAAGAATAATTGGAGGTGTGGCGATAGAATCTAACACAGAACGTATCGGGATTGCAATGTATGGTATCAGGCCATCGCTTGAAGAAAAGGCTTCCACACTGTCCAGGACCATGGAGAGAGGAGAGTTCCTTGATGATAAAGATAAATATGAACTGCTGATAGGAACGTCGCTCTCGGAGATGTTGAAAGTCGATGTGGGGGATACAGTACTTATCCAGTACATGGACAGACAGCCAGTACGGTTCAGGATCAAAGGTATCATCAGTACAGGTACATGGGAACTTGATAGATACGGAATAATATCCACCTATAGTACTGTCAAACAACTTATAGAAAAAGACGATGCTACCAGTATCCTGGTTAGGCTTGAGAGACCCGATGATTCAATAATGTACAGGACTATCATCCAGAAAGAGACCACACATCCCAATGTAAAGACATGGCAGGAGCTTTCTGCCGGGATGGCAGGGATGATTGAAACCTTCGGCGCCATATCACTGCTCACTTCAGCAATCTCTGTACTGGTTGCAGCTATTGCTATCAGCCTGATAATATACACAACAGTGAAGAATAAGATCCGGCAGATAGGCGTGCTCAAGGCAATAGGTGCAAGAGGATCTATGATCCTCAAGATCTATCTTGTAGAGGCACTATTTATCGGCGTGATCGGGACAGTTCTTGGTACCATAATCGGCATGTTTCTTATAAGCGGTATGCAGCAGAATCCTCTCATCATGGAGCCCGAGTATGGTATGAAACTTGTTATTACCCCATGGATCTCAATAAAATCCATAATAGCAGCAGATTTAGCCATACTTCTGACATGCATTTTAGGTGGTATATACCCTGCATTCATGGCTGCAAAGACAAATATCATAAAAGCCATATGGAGCGGATAGGTTGATCGAGCTCAGAGACGTTAAAAAGATATATTATATGGGTAAGGTTGAGGTACCTGCCCTTCGCGGGGTTGATCTAACTATCAACCGGGGTGAATTCGTGGCGCTTATGGGCTCATCCGGGAGCGGGAAATCCACTCTGATGAATATGGTCGGATTACTGGATTCCCCAACATCAGGCAGGATTGCTATCGATGGTATCGATGTATCCTCACTAAATGAGAACCAGAGGGCTGATTTCAGGTTAAGGAAAATCGGGTTTGTATTCCAGTTCTTCAGCCTGCTTATGGAATTAAGCGCAATTGAGAATGTTATCCTTCCTATGCTAATGGATGAACGTAGATATGACCGCGCCGCTTCTCTTCTTGAACTTGTGGGCATAGGCGACAGGGCGATGCATATGCCGAATGAGCTCTCAGGCGGGCAGCAGCAGAGGGTGGCCATTGCCAGGGCTTTAGCCAATGAACCTGCTATACTTTTAGCCGATGAACCAACGGCCAACCTGGATACAGAATCCTCTAACCAGATCGTGGAGCTGTTTCGGTACTTAAATGACCGGGGACAGACCATAATCATGGTGACACATGAGCCAGAGCTGGGTGAGAGGGCAGATAGGATTGTAAGGCTTAAAGATGGGAGAATGGTACCATGAAGGATCGGCATCTTTGTCCCGGCTCTGGATAGCATGCTATAAATTTATATACTATAAATCCATGCTATCTCTCTTATGGAAGATGCTATAGCGAAAACATCTACTACCGAGAGTACAATAAAAAAAGAGAACGAGACTGAGGTAAAAGAACTACAAGAGACCGTAGATTCGCTTAAAAATCAGATAAAGGAGATGCACTCAAGGCTTCTTGAGGCAGCAATACTGAATAATAAGTACGTCCAGACAATCCAGGATCATCAGAAGCAGATTGAGCAGTTGAAAAAACCACCTCTGTTCATCTGCAGTGTCGTAGAACTTTTTGATAATATGGCACTCCTGAGACAGCATGGCAGTAATCAGGAAAACATCACACGGATACCGGACGAAATAATGCCTGAGATAGAAGCAGGTGCGCGTGTTGCTGTTACAAATAACCTTGCAATTGTTAAAGTATTATCAAGATCAGTGGATGTTCGGGCACGGGTAATGGAACTGATAGAAGCCCCCGATATCGATTACGATATGATAGGTGGCTTGCACAGGCAGATAGATGAAGTTATTGAGGTACTTGAACTTCCGCTTACAGATCCTGAATTATTTACCGAAGTAGGGATCGAACCTCCTAACGGCGTCCTGCTCTACGGCCCGCCCGGGACAGGGAAAACACTCATAGCTAAAGCAGTAGCCCACAGAGCCAGGGCGACATTTATCAGGATGAGCGGGACTGAGCTTGTGCAGAAATACATCGGAGAAGGTGCACGGCTGGTGAGGGACGTATTCAATATAGCAAGGGAAAAAGCCCCAAGCATAGTTTTTATTGATGAGATAGATGCTGTGGGAAGCCGCAGAACCTATGAAGGCACGACAGGTTCATCAGAAGTTAATAGGACAATGGTACAACTGCTTTCAGAGCTTGATGGCTTTGATAAGAGGGGGCATGTGAAAATAGTTTCGGCCACGAACCGTATAGACCTTCTTGATCCTGCACTACTACGACCTGGCAGATTTGACAGGATAATCGAAATACCACGGCCAGATGCTAAAGGGCGCTGGGAGATCCTTAAGATACATTCACGGAATATGAAACTGGACAATGTAGATTTTGAAGAACTTGCGGAAATGACTGAAGGATTAAGCGGCGCTGATCTAAAAGCTATTGTTACTGAGGCAGGTATGTTTGTAATCAGGCGAAAAGGCAGGGCTGTAACCATGGAAGATTTTAAGAAAGCCTATGATAAGATGATTATCAAGGAAAAGAAAGAAGAAGTTGCAGGAATGTTCGTGTGAACTATCACAAGGGGTACGATCCATTCCGCCGCTCCTGCAAGCGGGTTTTCTCTACCCCTTGACCCCAATGCTATAGAAGTTAGTCCATTGTTTCGCCTGTATCTTTCTGGCGAAGCTGGGAAAGAGAATAGGCTACATTTCTTATCCGTAGTCTCTCTTCATCTGTTGGTTCTTCGCCTTTTTTAATGGCTTTGATTCTTTCAAGATCTACGCCTGAATATTTGCTGACCTGTTCATATGTAAGTTTATGTTTATGAAGTAATTCAATTAAATAGCGTTTCGTTGCAGGAAGTCCCATAATAGTCACCTTAATAGTATGCTTTAATACATAAGGACTGGTATATCAAGGTATCTTTAGGTGATATAGAAATGAACGATATAGATACTGATGTTATCCAGACAACTGAAACTGAAATCGACGGAATTAAGAAAAAATTAAAGAAAGTAAAAAGGAAATGCACCGTAGTACGTATCGCACAGGCTAAAGGCTGGAGAAATATTGTGGTTCTGGATGCAAAAACAAAAAAGAAATATTTCTTTGGTAAGGTTATCAATCCACCACCTGAGATTAATCCGGGCGATGAACTGTATATAGGATATGAGGATTTGCCTTATGAGCTTCCTGGTATAAAGCAGAAGATAATCCTCATGACACTTGATGGCTTCCAGCTCGACTGGACTATGGTTTAAGACTCTACAACAATAGTTCCACTCAGGCTTTCATTTTCTTTAAGAAAGTAGTTAAACGATGAAGACGCCTACCTTTAGAACAAAAGGAAAAATGGCCCCGAGATTTGTTGCGGATTTTGATTCCACAACAGCAATGCTGAAGTCCATTGGTAATTTTCTCAGCAGAAAAGATTTTCCCGGAGTGGGTATTTTTCCGACACTCGGTCTGATTGCTCCAGGAATAAACAGGCTTCCCAGGAGAATACGAGAGGCTATTGCTACATGGGGTGCATTTAACGAGGCTGTCCCTCCTGATAGCCTCTGGAAGGTTCGCGCCGAGGAGATATCAAAATGGGTCATCAATCATTACCCGAAGAAGAGAAAGTATCCTGCGATAATGGTGGGTTCACCGAGCGGGGCTATGGTGCATCTTGCTGTGGCACTTGGTATTCCGTGGCTGCCGCAAACATTTCTTATACCTGTGAGGCGACCGCCAGAATTGCATATTGATGAGCCAAAAAGAACTATGGAATGGTCAAAAGAACCGGCCCGGCTTCTTCTTGATAATAATCCCGAGCTACGACTGTATCACATGTTCGATCCCAACCATGACAGGTTAACGCTTAAGCGTATGGCATATTTTCGTGTTAAAAGATTGCGCCTTGGTATAAGATATGAGCGATTTCTAAGAGAATCACTTGAAGAGGGTGGAACAATTATAACAGTTGAATGCCAGTCCACCTGGCCAACTACTAAAGTTGATGATCGGCATATATTTCAATTCGGTGGGATAGGCGGCGCAACAGAGGAGGACTATCTGGCTGGCACCAGGAGAGTTGAGGAATTTCTTAAACGATATAACCCGCGTTTAAGAAGGTGGGACACCCCGGAGCCTGACGGGTATAGACCTGAATCAGAATGGGGATTTGATCCAGCCATACTGGAGGATACAGGACGGGTTGCAAAAGAAGGAGGTTTTCAAATTAAGCGGATTGTTTTTAAAGATCCAGAACACCTTAGTCCTCCTGTTGCGGATCTATACAGGTTGTGGTACAGAAATAGAGGGATTCCAGCAAACAGGTTATTTGCAGAGTGTTTTATGGTCCATGAACCATTCTGGGCACTTCGTACCGGATCTGTACCTTTCTGGATGAGCTTTAATATGGGGTCCTCAGCCGATTGGCTGGAGGAGTATCTGCAGAACACCGAACCTTACGATGAGATCTTTCTTACACTTTTTTCAAATGGCGTGGATTCTGTTGATCTTGCTCCAATAGAGCGGTGGCGATCAATACTTGCCAGAGCAAAAAAGAGGGGTGATTTTATAGGTGTTGATCCCGATGAGTTCCCAAGGGACTTCGGAGTATTTATCAAATATTACATAGACCTGAAAAAAAAGATAACTGCAAGATACCCGATCCCGGAACCATTGACACTTAGCCAGGTTGAGGATTTCCTAAAGCACAGAAAAGGTATCTATCCCGTACAATGGCTCAATTCAATATAAGAGATAAAACCAGTACTACTTCTCGCACTCCAGACCGAACTCCCTGTGCAGAGCACAGACCGCCTCTTTAGCATCGTCTGAGCTTATAGCAAATGAGATATTATGCTGGGATGAGCCCTGGCTTATCATGATCACATTTGCCTCTGCTCTTCCAAGCGCCCCGAAGACCCTGCCTGCGACCCCGGGTGTGTTTGCCATGCCAGCACCCACGACCGCCACCACCGAGATATTCCTGTCATGGGTCACCTCTTTAACGATACCGTTATTGAATTCTTCCTTTAGTGCCCCTACAGCCGTATCAAGATGATTTACATCAACCACTATGGAAATATTTGCCTCAGATGAGCCCTGGCTTATCATTATGATATTCACCCCGGCGTTTGCAAGGGTAGAAAATACACGCGCGGCCACGCCTATCGTCCCTACCATCCCGGCGCCTGAGATGTTTATGAGCGCAACATTTTTGATAACGGTTACAGCTTTTACAATATCCTTGATCTGCTTCTGGTCTTTAACTACAATGGTTCCAGGGAGTTCAGGATGAAACGTATTCTTGACACGCACAGGTATCCCGTGCTTTATCGCAGGTTCGATTGCCCTGGGGTGCAGCACCTTGGCACCAAAATACGAAAGTTCCATGGCCTCTATATATGAAATAACCGGTATAGTCCGTGCCTCGGGGACAATATGCGGATCGGTCGTCATGATCCCATCTACCTCTTTCCACAGCCATATCTCATCTGCTCCCAGCGAAGCCCCGAGTATGGATGCTGAGAAATCAGAGCCGCCGCGCCCCAGTGTCGTGATTATCCCGGACTCGTTCTCTGCAATGAAACCTGTTACCACGGGGATGCTATTATTAAGCAGTGGCCCTATCCGCTCCTTTACTAATGAATATGTTTTTTCAAAAGGCTTGGCATTGCAGTAATCATCGTTAGTTATAATCCCGGCTTCGCCGCCTGTAAACGAGCGGGATCTTACTCCAAGAGATTTAAGGGAACCGCTCAGGACAGGTGCAGCCAGCCGTTCTCCGTATGATGAGATATAGTCTATCGACCTCACGGTCAGTTCACCCAGGTAGCATATGCCGATGAGCGCCTTCTCAAGTTCTTCGATGCGCAGGTCGATCTCTTTTGTTGTATTCTCTACGATATCGCTCGTATTGCTCGTATCTATGGCATCATGGGCAGCCTGATGATGCTGCTTTGTCAGATCAGCGATGAATTCTTTTACTGCTGTGGTTTTTCCTGTCTCTGAGGCCTCTTTAGCAACTCTAAGCAATGCATCGGTAACGCCGCTCAGGGCAGATGTAACAACAATAACCTCATTCCTTTCATCATAATATCTTTTTGCGAGCTCTGCGACATGTCTCATGCGGCTGCCGTCGCCAACTGAAGTGCCGCCGAATTTCATCACTAATCTCATACTTGCTTTCCAATCGTTAGATGTTCTATTAAAGATTATGATTTACAGGCGGATAAACGAAAAGCTGAAATGCTAGTAATCCAATTAAACCGACTTATCTGGTGATAATCTGTGAAAGTACTTGTAAGCGACCCGATATCTGAGCAAGGAATTGAGATCTTAAGTAAAGAAGTTGATGTTGATATAGCTACGGGTCTTGAACCTTCAGAATTGATAAAACGGATAGGGGATTATGAAGCACTCATCGTCCGCAGTGAGACCCAGGTAACAAAAGATGTTATCAATGCAGGTAAGAAACTGAAAATCATAGGGCGAGCCGGAGTAGGTGTGGATAACATAGACGTGAACGCTGCTACTGAGCGGGGAATTATTGTGGTAAACGCACCTGAGGGCAACACCATCTCTGCTGCTGAACATACAATAGCCATGATGATGGCATTATCAAGGAACATCCCACAGGCAAATGCCTCACTTAAGGGAAAAAAATGGGATAGAAAGAAGTTCATGGGGGTTGAGGTAAGGGATAAGGTACTGGGCGTTATCGGGCTTGGCAGGATAGGGGCAGAGGTTGCAAGGCGTGCTGCGGGCATGGAAATGAAAATCCTTGCCTACGATCCTTTCATATCACCAGAGAGGGCAAAAGAGCTGGGTGTGGAATTAACAACCGTTGAAGGCATAGTTAAACGTGCAGATTATATTACGGTGCATACACCTCTCACGAAAGAGACAAAAAACCTTATCGACAGCAGGGAATTTGCTATTATGAGAAAAGGTGCGCGATTGATCAACTGCGCAAGAGGGGGCATTATCAACGAAGAAGCTCTTGCAAAGGCAGTTAGAGACGGCATCGTCAGCGGTGCAGCCATCGATGTTTTTACCAAAGAGCCGCCTTTTGATAGTCCGCTTCTTGAGCTTGACAGCGTTATTGTGACCCCGCATCTGGGAGCATCAACTGAAGAGGCCCAGATTAATGTGGCTGTCACAGTGGCTGAGCAGGTAATCAATGCCTTAAAAGGCCTGCCTGTGAAGAATGCCATCAACATGCCGTATGTCAAGCCTGATGTCATGCAGATCCTTGAGCCTTATCTTCCTCTTGCAGAAAAACTGGGAAAACTGTGCACGCAGCTTATGGGCAGCAATTATGAGAAGATCGAAGTATCATACTGCGGTGAGATAGCGGATCAGAACGTGGCGCCATTAACCCTTGCGGTATTGAAAGGCCTGCTTGAACCTGTACTTGGTCCGGGTGTGAACTATGTAAACGCGCCCAGTATAGCAAAAGAGCGCAAGATAAAGGTAGTCGAGAGCAAATCAGAGACAGTTGATGGTTACCCAAGCCAGATCTCTGTAAGGTTAAGCAAGAAGGGTGATGAAAAATTAGTAAACGGTACTATATTGGGTAAGGAACCGCGTATTATAAAGATAGATACCTACCGCATTGATGTCGTCCCCACGGGTTATATGATCGTGGCAAAACATGAGGACCGTCCCAATATCATTGGTCCGTGCTGCGTGATCCTGGGAAGAAATAAGATCAATATCGCTGGAATGCAGGTCGGCAGGATTGCCATAGGCAGTGAAGCGATTATGGTGATTAATATCGATAGCGATGTTAGTGATGGAATACTCGATGAGATCAAGTCGATAGATGGGATCATCGATGCGAAACGAGTGGTGCTATAATTTTTAATCAGTCATCCTGATGAATTCATAGAACTCATCCCAGTCAAGGACTGTGGAGACGCAACCGGCTCTGTCCAGTGTAAGACCTACACCATACAGGTTTAGTTTTTCGCACATCTCAAGGCCTGATACTACCTCTGTAATGCAACCGACACCGAGAATGGCGGTTGGCTTATGTTTTCGCACAAGCCGTACCACGAAGCTTGAGCCCGGGACGATAAATACCTTATAACCCAGATCCTCCGCATCTTTCTTTGCCTGGCCGATCTCACACTTCCCGCAGTTGGTACACTGCATTCCCTCAGGGCCAAGCCTTGATGAGCAGTCAACAGCTCTCAGGCACTGGGGCAGGAAGATTATCCGCTTATTTTTAGGCGTGTCTTTGAATTTTTTAATAGATACCTTGTTCCGTACCTCAATGCCTACCTTATCAACAATGGAATCATCCATCCTGACAAGCCTGAATAATGCTTTAACCAGATTCTCAAGGACTGTAATCGAAAAGAGCATAAAATCCGGGAATATGAATCTCTCTGTTTTGAAGGAATAGGCAACTAATAAAGAACCAAGTACTGCGGCTATGAGCAGGAATATCACAAAATATACTGCTGCCTGGCCGATTACTGTGAATAATGAATCGATCTCAAATGACATTATAATTATAACTATCTGCAGATGAGATATAATTCACCCTGGATGAATCCTATCAGGACTATGGGTCCTATTAAAACCTCTCCTTGATTTTCTCTTTTATCCGGGAGCAGATGCCCTGCGCCTCATTATTAATCGGAATTATCTCTATTTCATCAGGGCCTGACGCACCCAGACCCAGTTCCGCTGCCCTGGCAATCTGTTCCTGCTCAAACACTCCACCTCTTGAAACCTCGCCTGTGGTGCCGTAGATACGCAGAACCGCCACTCCAGCAGCATCCACTGCCACCCTATCCCTGCCGGCTACCATAATATGCGGCTCTATCAGTGTTCCTCTCTCAGGTCCACCTTTTGAGAAACCCTGTATCCCGTCCATAATTACGAGCTCAGGCCTGTAGGCCGTATTGATCTCAGCTATCATCTGTCTTTGATAGGAAGAGCCGTGAAGCTCTGCCATATAGTTGTAACCATCCCCAGGATCGTGTGCTGCCACCATGCCTACACTGTTCTTGAGGGACATGGTAATATGCCCGCCGAACCTGTGAGACTTGAGGCAGCAGGTCTGCACGATCGCATCTGCCTCACTGAAGATCTTTGGAAACAGAAAACCCCTCTTCCAGTGGCTTCCTCCGGGGGCCTGGTGGACCCATCCGCTGCCCCCAATATCGTCAAGTACCACTACATCAAATCCCACTCTTTTTGCAAGTTCCATGACTCCCATATCCTCAAGAACTTCACCTGTTACGCCCATTCCGCTCCTCTCTGCCATAACCACGCTGCATTCTCTCCCTTTGAGCGTATCAACTATGGCTGATAGGGTATCTATATGTGTAGAGGCGGGAAAGGAATCTGCGCTATTGTAATTGGCCTTGAGGGCAATATTCTTGCCAGATAAACTCTCAAGCTCGAAATATTTCAATAGCTCCTCTACTCCCCTTCTCCTATCAGTGGTTTTTATTACATACACTTCTGATCTAATGTCTCTCTCCACAGGCAATTCCCCCTTTTGCTTCCTGTTTTTACCAAAAATTTAAGCACTTAACTATAAGTAGTGAGACTCTTCCTATATTAAGGTTGTTTTTTAAAATTTAAAGCAAAAACCATATCAAACAGGAAAAAATGTATTGTCTATACATAGACTAAAGCTGGAGAAAGGAGATATAGAGTATGTATATTGGCAAACATAAATTGCAGATGGTAAAGGCGGATGTAGTGGTGGATAATGGGAGTATCAGTGTCCTGACCGATCCAAGGCTTGAAAAATGTCACATGAGGAGTAAAGGCTTTGGTCACGACACAGAAACAAAGGAAACAATTAGAAATGTCCTATCAAAGCATATGGAGAAGCTTGGACTTTTCAGTGATGCGAGAATTCTTGAGCTCTCAGAAAGAACCATTGCTGCCGGGGCATCTGAGACCCTTGCGGATTCTATCAGGGAAGGTATGCTGGACTGTGCGGTTACTGTCTGTGATGGTGCAGGAACTGTAGTTTCATCAAAGCCAGGTATAGTTCAGGCTATCGGTGCGGTTATTCCATGGTTGAGTGAAACAACGCCTATTCCTGAAACCCAGAGTGAACTTAAACAACACGGCTCTTACCTTATTGATGATAAAGCAACAATTGACCAGGTGAGGGGAGTTGAACTGGCTGCAAAGCATGGGTATAAAAGAATCGGTGTGACAATGGTAGGGATCAAATCCAGTATACTGAGGGATCTGCGCAGGGTAGAGAAGGATAAAGGGTTGCAGTTGACCGCTCTTGTTGTTCATAACTCAGAGATGACTGAAGAAGATGCCTGTACCCTTCTTAATGAGAACGCTGATATCGTATGGGGATGTGCCTCTGAGGTTGTCAGGGCAATCATTGGACCGAAAGCTGTACTCCAGATGCAGGGACCTGTGCCCATGTTTGCTCTCACAGAGCGCGGAAAGAGATGTGCATTGGCCCGCATTGCTAACTATCAGGACCCCATCCTGGTTGCCAAGTCTGACCTTCCGGTTCTACCGCCTGAGATACAGCCAGAGCCCATGCTCTAGTTTGATATTGCCTATCGGGTGTTCGCAAGCAATTTTATATATTTTTTTTCAAACTCATCCAGGCATGTGTTGCAGCAAAAGAAATAGTCTTTGTCATCGAATCTCTTTCTGACCGCGCTATCTGTCACTTTTTTGTTGCAATAAGCACAGGTCAGGGTTATGCTTGATGATGCGAGCGGTATGGTAGTATCTTTTCTAAATGTATTTTTTATGTATATGATGCGGATATTGTTCACATCTGTGAGATCTATCCTGTCCTGTATTGCCAGGATGCGCTGCATATCCCCTGCTACCCTTGATACTATGGCTGCATCAGAATCAGATGTTACATACAGTTCCTTTATCTCTTCAAGCTTGAGGAGTTCTTCTGATATCCTCTTAACTGCACCGGGCTTGGCGTTTACAAGCAGTATTACCTCTGGTATGCCTAACTTGCTGTTATCGATATCTATAGTGAATTTACTGATGACGCCAAGCTCAAGCAGCCTGTCCACGCGGCTCTTGACCGTGGGTACGCTTGTCAGACAGTGCTTTGCTATCTCCTGGAACGATTTCCTGCTGTTGTCCTTCAGATGAGTCAATATCTTGACATCAAGATTATCCAGCTCTACCATTTATATGGCTTTACATACAATGTAAACGTAAGTACTTTATGGTCTGAGCAGCTTTGCACTTAAAGTCGCATTTGCACCTAAAATCTTAATTCTGCACCTAAATTGAGACCTCTCCCTTCTTTCGGCGGGAGATTCCAGCGTTCATATAACCTCTCTGCGGCTCTCATCTTCATAGAATGTATCTCGGATTACATCATCCGCAGCCTCAGTTACAGTCGCTACTGGTTTAACGGGCGATCCGCTCTGTCTCTGGTATCCCAGACCAAAGCTGGAAGGAACTGTGTTCCTACCAATCGCAGATTGGTATACCCTTGATACCGCCTCGCTCAGGACTGGTTCCAGACCCGGCCAAAGTTGTTTCGCTCTGGCTATATCAAGGGTGCTTGTTTCTATATCAACACATTTAGCTAGAAATGCTGAGTATAAGTCTCTGTGCATCTCTATACCGCAGCATACATGCCATCTCTGGCTTAACGGCTTCGGAAGCGCATTACCGCAGATATGGCATACCTGGGACAGTTTTGTTGTGTTCGTAGGGAATTCTATCAGGTAGCCTCCAGCATTTTCAGCTTTTCGTTTGAGACTTTCCCCAAGACAGGCATTGTATAACTG
>DYGR01000041.1 GCA_020724545.1 Candidatus Methanoperedens nitratireducens | reverse complement strand
AACGCAAGAATTACCGTGATAAAGATGGTAAAGTAAAACATGAAAAACCCGTATATTTAGGGATTGAAGAGATTGTTAATGGGAAGCTTCAGATAACTCCGCCAAAAAAACGCCAAAAAGATGTCACAATCACACAATCCGTAAGATATGGCGACATAGCGATTCTTTACACTTTATTAAATCAATTTGGCATTATCAAGCTTCTAAACGATTTTATTCCGAGAAGAGGACTTTCAGTTGGAGAAGTCCTGGCATCACTTGCTATCAATCATATAATCGATAGAGAAACCATGTCTATGTTTTCCAGGTGGTATCAGGATACGGCACTGGAAGAATTTACAAAAATTGCTGCAAACAAGTTAAATTCCACAAATCTTGGCGAAGTAATGAGTACCGTAAAAAAGTTAGTACCAGAAGGCATAGTTGACGTTTGCATACAGATATTCAATAAAATAAAGCATCTGGAAACGGGGTCATCCGCATTGCTTTATGACATTACATCGACATATTTCTATGCAACAAGAATTCCCAAGGTTCGTTTTGGACACAATAAAGATGAGAATAATCAGCCTCAGATGAATATTTCATTAATAGTCACGAAAAACTTGGGCTTACCAGTTTTTTTTAGAACATATGAAGGAAATATATCAGATGTAACCACGATCCAGCAACTCATTCTTGATATCAAACGAATTAATTTTCAAATTGAAGCAATCATCCTTGATAGAGGCATGACCTCAAGAACCAATATAAGAGCTCTCGCTACTGATCAGATCAAAATTATCGGTGGTATCCCTCTAACTTCCAATGAAGCAAAAAAGATCGTTGAAGAATGTGAAATTACAGAAATAAATGAGTTAATACGTCCATCAGGACTTGTTTATTATGAAGATCAGCGAAAACCATTGTTTGATGTGGATGGAAGAGCCATTGTTTGTTTTAATCATACTGATCTTGAGCAAGAACGTTCTATTAGATTGAAAAAAATAGCGATAGCTGAAGAAAAAGTGGCTAAGATTTTAAAGTCAGATGTATGCAATAAAAATTTAGATTGTATTGAGACAGAAATTAAAGCTGCTATTAAAGGAGTTTCGGATTATTTTATTGTCAAGAATGAAGATGGAAAGGTTACTGTAGTTCCTGATGATGAGAATCGAAAAAGTGCCAGGCTTCGTGATGGTAAATGCTTGATTTTTACTACAGATTTTGAAAAGCCTGCTCCAGAGGTAATTTCACAGTACTTTGGAAAAGATGATATTGAAAAGATTTTTAATTGTTTCAAAAGCTGGCTTGAAATGCAGCCAGTAAGACATTTTGAGGAAGGGCATATTGATGTTTATATTTTCATATGTTATCTTGCTTATCTGGCTATAGCATTGTATAAACAACAGATAAGTGCTAATGGTTGGAAAGGGGTGAGGGAGGGTTTGGATGAAATGGGAAGAATCAGAAAAACTACACTTACTGTGGGAGGAGAGAAAATTGAAAAACTTACAGTTTTCACGAAAGAACAAAAAGAGATTTTGAAAAAGTTGGGTTTGGAAGAGGAACTATAGAAAGCATAACAAGAATGGCGGCTGAACAAAAAAGCTACAATTGTCTAAAATGTAGCAGAATAACAGCCGCCGACACATATATATGTATTCAAAGATTATAATAGTTATTATCCAAGAAGTACAGTTATGAAAACTACAACTCCATCGTTCATATTAGAACTGCCATTAAAAACAACTCCAGTACAGGAATCTACAATACTGGTACGTCTGGAGGCGGGCAGGCAGTTATACAATGCCTGTCTTGGGGAAAGTCTCAAACGAAAAGCTGAAAATGCTGAGGGCTGCCTGATAGAATTCCCTACGAACACAACAAAGTTGTCTCAGGTATACCAATCTGCGATTGGTAGGAACACAGTTCCTTCCAGCTTTGGCGTTCCAGCAAAAGGGCTGCCGAAGGCGCCCGCATGTTGCGAAGAGACGCAGTCTCTCGACCAGAGACAGAGCGGATCGCCCGTTAAACCAGTAGCGACTATAACTGAGGCTGCGGATGATGTAATCCGAGATACATTCTATGAAGATGAGAGCCGCAGAGAGGTTATATGAACGCTGGAATCTCCCGCCGAAAGAAGGGAGAGGTCTCAAATATTAAAGTAACAGTATGGAACTAAGAATCCTTAAACTCAATATTATTTAAAAATATATATGCTAAGCCGATCAAAAGAATAAGTTGTAAATAAAGTAAAGTTATTCAAATTTATATCAATTAAATATGTCCGAAGGAGAGGTTGAGGTAATTTCAGGCGAGGAAACACAGGGAGAGCCTATCGAAATACTGGTAAATCTTGCCAGAAGCGGTGAGATTGATCCATGGAATATAGACATCGTTGAGGTCACGGATAAGTTCCTGTATCAGCTTGAGGAGATGGAAAAGATGGATTTACGCATCTCTGGAAGAACATTGCTGTATGCTGCCATGCTGCTGCGTATGAAATCCAATATACTCGTGGAGGTGGATGAACCTGCTGAGATAATCGAGGATGAGTTTGAGGAATTTGAAGTCAGCGATTACCCTGTGCCCGCATTGCCTCTTCGCCGCTCATCCAGGCGACCTGTGACACTTCAGGAACTGTTATCTGAACTTAAGAAGGCAGAATTGATCGAGAAGAGAAGATTTGAGCGTTTTAAAAATATAAAGGACGAGAGACATGCTACTCTAAAAGAGGTACTCTCAATTGCCCATGAAGAAGATATCGAAAGCAGGATTGGGAAGATGAGGAATTTATTGAACGAGCTGTTTGAGAAACAGAAATATATTAAATTCTCAGATCTGTCCCATCATCTTGATAGATCAGGTAAGATAATGGCCTATCTTGCCCTCTTATTTCTGGCAACCAGGAAGGAGATCTGGCTTGAGCAGGAGGAATTTTTTGGTGAGCTTCTCATCCGTAAGCAGGAGGCCTCATGAGTGCGGGCAAGGAGATTATAGAAGCTGCTCTGTTTGCATCAGGCGAACCTCTGGATGAGGGACAGCTTAGAAGCCTTATCAAAGGAAAGAATGTACGGGAATTAGTCCGACAGTTGATGGATGAATATACACAGCGCGGTTCGGCTATTGAGATAGTTGAGATTGAAGGCAAATTTGTGATGCAGGTCAGGTCTGAGTTCGCGGACAGCGTTAGATCTATCGCGCCAAAGGAACTGCGTTCACCAGTGCTGCGGACGCTGTCTATGATTGCTTATCACCAGCCGCTGACCGTGGCTAAGCTTACCGACAGGAGAGGTGCTGCTGCATATGACCATGTAAGGGAACTTGAGGAGAGGGGCCTTATATCAGCAGTACCGCAGGGCAGAACGCGGCTGCTTCAGACAACAGCGAGGTTTGCCGAGTACTTCAATCTCGATTCTTCAGACCCGGAGGCTATAAAGCGCAAGATAATAGAGCTTGCCAGGGAGCAAAGGATGGGACTTGATAAGTGGCTTGGGAAGCAGGGAATCGGCGTTACACCCATGTATGAATCACTGATGCAGCTCTGCGGGATCTCGGAGTACGAAGTAGTAAATCCATATGATCCTGATGATGAAGAACGAGACCGGGTACAGGATCTGGGCGTGCTTGTGATCTCTAAAGGATATCAGGAACAGGTGGGCGAATACTTCGATGGCAGGATAATTGAGGTCTCAGCAACGACGTTTGATGATATGATTAATTCTATCAATATACTCTCCGGGTACGGCAGTAAAATAAAGATCAAGGAGAGTATTGAGCAAATCCTGGGACTGAAGGATGATTATATCGAAAAAACCTATTCTATAACCGTAAAAGTGGCACCTCAGACCGAAATGATCGCACGAATAATCAGCGAACTGCGCCTTGGTATCTCAACAGACGGCGTAAAGATAGCGCCTGATTACGGCACATCGAGTGAGGGTAAGGAGGTTGGAGGCGGAGCTGATATCTTAGTTCCTACCCATAAAAATGCAGAGAGGAATGTTGTAAAGAGGATATGCCAGAGGTATGATTCGGTGATCGAGGGATTAAAAAAGATAAAGAAGTAGAGGATTAACCTTGAACTGGTATTTTCACCCCGAATAAAAAAATCGCTCCGAATAGAACTACAGTCAATAAACCCAATATAACGAGAGGTATAAGCACAGCAAGAATGGCTCTTCTGGTTGTAATTTCATGAAGCTGGCGGATTCCGAGAGCCTGAAGAACCAATGACCATATACTTGCTATAATACCTATAATCGGTATCCAGCCAATTAATAATGACGGAGTTGATCCATACATGGTAATTCTTAGTGTTTGATCAAATCCCTTTTTACCTCCTGCTATATATACGCCAATATGGAAGATTGCCCCGCCTATGAATATCCATGGAAGCGCATAGAGCAATTCGTCTGCAAAAATTATTATTTTCCTTTCTATCCCTGGATCAGCAACGGATACCATTCCAGGGTTTCCCATCATAGAACCAAACCAGGTACCAAAGAATGAAGACATTAATGTTAGAAGATCTGAATAGATAAATGTATGAAGGGCTGAATATATAGCCGCTAAAATGAAGTAATATTTCATCGTCTGAAAGAATGTATCTTCTTTTGAGAGATAAAATGCATTTGATGGCTCCAATAAGAATCCTTTAACTTTTTCTAAGAAATTCATAACTGCTCACTATAATAGATTAAAAATGCGCCAAATATATTATGCTTTGGCCCGTGATTGAAAAAGATAAAGAGGCAGGGATTAATAATCCATCCATTCCGTGCTGCCCGTGCCAAATATAAATGTTGCAATTACTGCTGCAAAAATTAGTGTCAGTATAATCATTAGTATAATTGGTAAGACTATGACAGCTAGAATTGCCCTTCCAGTCGTGAGTTCATGAAGTTGCCGTATTCCGAGAACCTCAAGCACTAATGCCCATATTCCCGCGATAAAGCCTATAAGCGGTATCCAGCCGAACAATAGTAAAGGTGTCTGACCATACATGAGGGCTTTTATTGTCTGGGTAATTCCCTTTCTCCCGCCCACGATATACACAAAGATGTGAATTATTGCTCCGCCGATAAATACACCTATTATCAGAAATATTAAAACCATCACAAAGATCAATATCGCTCCTGCTATTCCTGCAACTGCACCGAACATCATTCCCAGATCTCCAAAGCCCATCATCGAACCAAATATGATATAAGTGATTGCAATCAAAATAGAGTATATCGCTGCAAGACTTATATAATATTTCAGTGCTTCGCCCAGAGTATCTTCCTTCGACGCATCAAATGTCTTTGAGGGTTCCATCAAGAACCCTTTAACTTTTTCTACAAGGTCCATATAGTACCACCAATTCTTAAAGAAGTCTCAGATTATATATATTTTTGCATTATTAATCATATGCTTTATGAACAGAAGAACAAATATTGAACAGATGAATATGAAATATAGTAAACTGCAAAACTTTCCATAAAATATACAGAACCGCAGATAAACGCAGATGAACGCGGATTGCTGGTATCTGCGTTTATCAGTGTTCATCTGCGGTTATGCTGAATACTATAATTATGATATACGGGCGCGGAGGGATTTGAACCCCCGACCTACAGCTTTCTCCTGGGAAACAGTAGGAGGCTGCCGCCATATCCGGACTAGGCCACGCGCCCTATGAAGTATTTTGAATCTAATTATCAGTTACTGACTTTAATCTATCGCTTATATTTCTTCTGTGAACACCCAAAACCCAAAGAACCAGAATCGGCATGCACCCAAAACTATAAATACTTTATTCGCATATGTACGAACTGTAGTGGGCAGTAATATAAACTTTTTTCGCACCACCATAATCCCCACCTGCCCACTACCCTCCTATCATCTCTCTAGTATATATCTATTGCACATGAAAAACAGAGCCCACATCATGTACTTTCGGGTAATCTATACCCAGCATTCGCAGACACCCTTTAAGCGAGAGTTCAACTACCTCCTGCGCTCTTCTGACTACGATATTATAGTTCTCCTCCCTCAGGGCATTCTTAAGATCTATTTCAAATATCCATTCAGCCTCTTTTAGAAATCTCTCGCCCAGCTCCCTGTCTGTGGTCATAGTTTAATTTCCAGTATCATTCTATAGGATTTAAGTTTAGAATTCCCTCGCTTATAGCTTTTTGGAATACTACTCCTCCACCCCCCTCACCACCACAGACCCATCCCTCATGCGCACAAGCCTCTCCCTCATTATTCCGTATTTATGATAGCTCATTGCCTCGATGTGGCCCAGACCAAGGTGTTTCCTTATCAGGCTGGCATCCTCATTCGATATCGTAAGCTCCTCAACAGGAGGCGCGGTTTTTATCTTCTTCCATGCTAAGATCACCCCATCGCTCAGATTGGCGCCCGCGAATCCTTTAGCATCTTTTAGTATCAGTGTGCCTTTTTTCATGTACGCACCTGCGAACTCACCTGCTGTGCCCTCAACAACAACAACCCCGCCGTCAAGGTGCGCGCCTGTATTCATCCCTGCATCTCCCTCGATATGGACTGTACCTTTCTGCATCAACAGCCCTGTACCGTTGTGGACATCTCCTTCTACTGTGACAAGGGCTTCGCAACTGCACCGTGCGGCCACTGTTCCACGGAGTATGCCGTCATCCAGTACAAGGTGCCTTTTTGGATAATGGTATTTATTTTTAATAAGGATATCTTTCCCCAATCCCCTGCACAGGATCTCGGTTATCGACCTGAACTTACAGTAACCCGGCTCATCGGATACAACCTCAACCACATTTCCGATTGGTTCCTCTACTCTGCCTTTAATATAGACCGTGCCTGAGACCATGCCCATTCCCATCTCGGAAGAGACATCACCATCTATATAGAGCACTCCTGCTCTCTCAGGCGCTCCAGTTCCTCCAAAATGCTTCAGGTCAACACCAAGGCTGTATGCGAGTCTTTTCCCCACGTTTCCTGTAATCCTCACTTCTTTGCCCTTCCTTAACTCATCCACAAGATCTTTGAAGGTGTAATTCGTGCCTTTTTGAGAAGGGATGATGCTCTCAGGGCTAAGATTCCTGTTCTGCCATGTGAAGTTATACGTATAATCACAGAGGCTATCCACCCTGTCAGTCAGTTCAAGTTCCATAACTACCTCACCTCGACTATCCGCTATCGCAAGATATATAAGGTTTATTAAATATGGAGTTCATAGTAATTTTCAGCAATATTTTTATATACTCGAAAATTCTTCGCCACTTGAAAATAGGTTGTGGTGTGGACAAAGTCCCACAAACTTTCCCCCAACAACGCCTGATTTTTAGCGGTTTGGAAAGATTAAAAGTATCTGATCTGATATCTATATCCCTGCTCCACTAAAAATAGCTGACGATTGGTCCCGAAAGTCTGTTCAATAGTACCTTTCGACACCAGTGTGTAGAAATGAGAGGTGTGCTCTTTGGGTCGGAGAATGCGCCCCAATCGCTGTGCTTCCTCCTGACGTGAACCAAATGTACCTGAGACCTGGATCATGACACTGGCATCAGGCAGATCTACGGCAAAGTTTGCCACCTTGGATACCACAAGTATCCTGATGCGCCCCTGTCTGAACTCATCATAAAGTCTCTCTCTTTCATCATCCCTGGTCTTACCTGTGATAATTGGCAGCCCCAATTCTTTGGCAAGCTTTTCTATCTGTGAAATGAATTGACCGATGACCAGGATGCTCTCACCTGCGTGGTTATCTAACAGTTCACACACAAGCTCTTTCTTGCGCTGGTTCTCTGCCGCGATGCGAAACTTGGCGCGTTTATCAGCATGAGCATACTTAAGCTCTTCTTCAGAAGAAAGAGGTACGCGATACTCGGTACAGAAAGCTTGCGCGATATAGCCGCGACTCTCAAGCGTCTTCCATGGGACATCATATTCAATGCTGCGCAAAGTGAGATCGAACCGTTCTCCATCCAGATATCCGCATAAGTCCCTGACAGGATAGCCTGCCCAGCACACTTGGAGCATAAAACTCATTGTTACTATAATTATAATTTTGTACTAATATATCCAGAAGCTTCTTCTCCTGATCTATAAGTGGTAAATTAATGAACTCTTCATATCTTCTGGTATCAACTTCAATGTAATTGTCAGGGAATGATGGTTCACGACTGGTGTATCCGGCATATGTCCCCTCAGTGTCATATTTTATGAACTCAAATAGAAGCGCCACTTCATCAACATAATTTACCCAATTAGAAAATCCATATGATTCTACAAATTCTATTACAGAAGAATGGCTCATAAGTTTTGCCAATCGCTTTGTATCAGATCCGCTCAACTCATTGCTCCTGTGTGACCGCTTTACTTCGCGGTTCTGAACATATTCAATAAAAGCGTGCAGATCATGGTGCAGATTATACTGGTTGGAAAAGACGTTCAGTTCGTCAATATTTGTGGAAGTCAGGTTTGGTTTTGGTTGTATCATTTCGCCCTCGCCTTCTTGATCACGTGCCCTGACGTCTCCACAAGTTTTTGTATCGCCGGAAGAAGGTCACATGGAAATGCGATATAATCATTTGGAAGCGATACAAGGCTTTTAGGATCATCAAATGAGTTTTCAATCTGCACCTTAAGGCTCAGATCTTTTACCCGTGCAATCATCATGTTTTCATGAATTATCTGTTTACCCCATCTTTTTTGCGCCATCTCGATTGCGGTGCGAAAACCGGATGAATTCTCTTTGAGCCACTCAAAAATATTTCTTTTTCGAAATGTCTCTAGCGCATTCCCGATCTTGATGATGCTGGCGGTCGCTCGCAGATTGGAATTATGGACATCCAGAATTGAAAACGAGGCCAGCACTTCCAGTGCAGTATATGGGATAGTCATCAGATCCAGAGCTACTGTACCGTCGGGCTCGATCTGTAACTTCAATAGGAGTCATATCGCCACCCTGCATCCTGGTATCTGCTTTAACTGACGCCTGCCAGCAGGCCTGCTGCCATTTCAACAGGTGACTTACCCTGAACTTTTCAGCTCCAATAGACAGATCGCCATCTTTGATAGTGAGTGTGAACGATCTTTCCTTTGATAAAGGAGATTGTTTTTGCTTCCCTCCAATGATCTCCAGTAGTTTATCACGCAGTATCTCTCTCTTGAAATCTCCGGCTTCTTTAAATTTCGAAGCCCTGGCAATAGGTGGAAGAAAATTTGCGAATTCTGGAGGAAAACGAAATCGCAGGCGTTCCAGCTTGGTAGAGGCGGTATACACTTCTCGCTCTATGAAGATGAGCACACCCTTTCGTACCAGATTATTCTTCACATTTTTGAATGTTTCTTTATACCGCTGGTTAAACGTCCTGTAATCATACCCGCCCGCAGGTCTTGCACAACCGTATAGTCTCTCGAAGTACTCGATACCAACTTCTTTGTTAATCTTATTGAGCAAGTGGAGGAATACAACTTCCTCATAGGTCAATGAGTTCAGTGCTTCCTTTATGCCAATCGTGGAGAGGAAGAAGTTTTCAAAGATGTCACGAGATGTCGCCTCCCTGGCAGGAAAACCACGGCTTTTGCAGATTGCCTTAAGATCGGAGTCATTGAGTTCACTTTTGCACATCTGCTTTAACATAATTTGCATATCCATTCAATCGCACCTCTTTGTATATAATTTAAATCCTCACAGGTTATTATTGAAGCATCCAGTGCTGCCGCAGATAAAGGGTTGAGGAACGAATCGGATATGCTTACCCTCTCGACCAATCCGATTGGATATTCTCTGGTTTTCCTCTAGGCTGCCCTGGTGGTATACCCATCCGGATTGCTCTCGAATTTCGTCTTGCATTCCTGGGAGCAAAAGTAATATACCCTGCCCCTGTGATGCGTATCGGCTGCCATGTCCCGTGGATTGGCCGTGCGGTGGCAGACCGGATCTTCAACCTGTGCCTGCTTTGGCCGCCAGCCTCCGCGCTCCTCTGGTACAGGTCCCCTGGGTAGTTCCCCCTCCGGGAGTTCGGCCGGCTCCCCGTGGCTGACCGCGGTCACATCCCTGTGCGCTACCGGCTCCCGGCGCGGCTGGAAACCTCTCAGGCGAAGGGCATTGGTGACCACTGAAACAGAGGATAGAGCCATGGCCGCGGCAGCGACAATTGGGCTTAGCAGAATGCCAAAGAAAGGGTAGAGCACTCCTGCGGCGATGGGGATGCCCAGGGTGTTGTAGACAAAGGCAAAGAAGAGGTTTCCCTTGATATTGCTCATCGTTGCCCTTGAGAGCTCGACTGCAATCAGCACGCCCTGCACATCTCCTGAGATCAGGGTGATATCGCCTGACTCGATGGCCACATCTGTACCAGTGCCTATGGCTATGCCAAGATCAGCCTGGACGAGTGCCGGGGCGTCATTTATGCCATCCCCGACCATGGCCACCACCTTGCCCTGGCGCTGCAGCTCCGCCACCTTCTGCGCCTTGTGCTCCGGGAGCACTTCTGCCAGCACCTTATCAGAAGCAATGCTCACCTGGCGCGCGATAGCCTCGGCAGTTCGCCTGTTATCACCTGTCAGCATCCAGACCTCAAGGCCAAGATCCCGCAGGCGCTGTACCACTGCGGCTGCACTGGGCTTCAGGGTGTCGGCAACGGCAAGGACTCCGGCCGCCTGATCATCCACGGCCACATACATTGGTGTCTTGCCCTGCAGTGCCAGTTCAGCGCCCCGCGCTTCCAGCTCGCGCATGAAAATATCCCGCTCAGCCAGAAGCCGGGGGGTGCCCACGAGCACGCGCCGCCCATCAACCATAGCCTCAAGACCGCGGCCAGGGACTGCCCTGAAATCCTTCGGCTCTGCCAGGGACAGATCCTGTGCCTGCGCTGCCCTGACAATAGCCTGTCCCAGGGGGTGCTCGGAAGCCCGCTCTGCCGATGCAGCCAGATGCAGGACCTCGTCCCGCCCAAAGCCCGGAGCAGGCGCAACGTCAGTCAGGGCAGGCTCTCCTTTTGTTAGCGTTCCGGTCTTATCCAGGACGATGGCATTCACCTTACCCGCCACCTCCAGTGCTTCGCCGCCCTTGATGAGCACCCCGTACTCTGCCCCCTTGCCAGTACCGACCGTAATTGAGGTCGGGGTTGCAAGACCGAGGGCACAGGGGCAGGCGATGATCAGCACGGCCACACTCGTCAGGAGCGCAAAGACGATCCCGGGCTCAGGGCCGAAGATGAACCAGATGACAAAGGTTGCCACGGCAGCCATAAGAACGACTGGCACAAAGTAGCTCGAGACAACATCAACAAGGCGCTGGATCGGGGCCTTTGAGCCCTGCGCCTCCTGGACAAGACGGATGATCTGTGCCAGGGCAGTATCCTTACCCACTTTAGTGACCTGAAAGCGAAAAGAGCCAGTCTTATTGATGGTCGCGCCGATCACCTCATCCCCCGGTCCTTTATCGACCGGGATGCTCTCGCCTGTGATCATCGACTCATCGATGGTCGAGCTTCCCTCCCTGATCACCCCGTCCACCGGGATCTTTTCTCCAGGACGCACTATCACCACATCGCTCACCCGCACATCTTCCACTGGCACATCCATCTCCTGCCCATTGCGCACCACGCGAGCTGTCCTTGCCTGAAGACCGATCAGCCGCTGTATGGCTGCTGAGGTGCCTGCCTTTGCCCGTGCCTCCAGCAGTCTGCCCAGGAGGACGAGGGCGATGATGGCGACGACCACCTCGTAGTAAACTGCCACAGGGATGCCCAGAGCGATGAAGAAGCCCGCGAAGAAGGTGTTTGACACGCTGTAGATATAGGCTGCACCAGTCCCCAGACCTATGAGGGTGTTCATATCCGCAGTGCGGCGCCGCAGAGTACCCCACATCCCCCGGTAGAAATTGGCACCTGAATAGGCAACGACAGGGGTCGTCAGAAGGAACTGAACCAGCGGGTTGTGGAGGATAGGAGGGACAAAGGCCAGGGCAGGGAAAAATTCCCGCATCGCGCCCAGCACCACGGGCACTGAGAGCACGGCGGCGACAATAAAGCGCCGGGTCACGTCGGCCACCTCGTCGCGGCGGGTGACGACGCCCAGGTCTCTTATCTCTTCCTCTTCACGCAGTAATTGCGCCTCGTAGCCAAGATCGCTAACTGCCTTGCGGATATCCTCTGGAGAGACAAGCTGAGGGTTATAGGCTGCGGTGAGACGCTCTGTGCTGAAGTTCATCTGTATCGCCTCAATCCCGCGCATGCGCTCAAGGTAGTCCTGTATGGCATCAAAACAGCCGGGACAATCAGCACGCTTGATGGCGAACTCCGCCCGTGCCGGTGCTGTGTCTGCACGCGGGGCTACTTCCTGCGGCACAGGTTCTGTCGGCGCTGCAGCCACTCGTTCCCCCGGCTCCACGATAATGGTTCCGCGGTACATGTTCATCCAGCACGTGAAAGGGTACTCACCCGGGGTCTGCGGCGTGAACTCGATGACGGTCGTCCTGAAAGCCGGAAGTGCCTTGCTGATTCCAAAATCAGGGATGAGGACGCGGTTTGAGCAGTCGATGCCCTCCTGCCGGTTGAACTTGAGACGCACAGGTATTCCCTGGCGCACACGAATCACGTTTGGCTGGTAGGTCTCCTTGACGAGGATATCGATCTCCTGTACGCCTCGCGTTAAGCGGGCCACTACTGCTGTCTTCGGGCCGAAGAACCACCAGCCCATAAAAACAATTATACCCAGGCCGACAAGGGCCACTATTACATCAGCCAGTGTCACGTCTAACCCCTATCATAAACTTATGAGCCCCAGGGCTCATAAAGCTGCTGGAACGTTATATCTCAAAGGGGATGCATTCAATCAAACCTCCTGTGAGGTTATTGAACTCTACGCCTCCCTTAACTCCATAAATCTCAACACCATCGAATTCATCAGCACCGCATAATATATCCTGCTCAGGGTGCGTCCCGGGTGTTATGCTGCAGCTTAGCCGTGTTTTATCTCCTGCAGAAACCACAATCTTAAGCCGTTTCGATGCAGGATGGTTTTTTGGCAGGACAATAAAAGGCGAACCTACCTCACGAATCATATAAAGTACGCATTTGAGGCCATTTATGGTCTTTTTATCAGTCCCAAAACCTGATGCTACAAGCAGGTCATCAGGATCAAGCGCTAACAGTATCTCCTCTTTTTCTGTTTCCAGGAAAAATTGCCCGTTCTCTCCTGCCTTAATAATACCAAGGGTACCTTTATCCCCCCGCAGGAGGAGCATCTCATTATTATTTAGAGGGATCATTCTTCCTTAAACATAGGGCTCACATTGCCTGAATGGCATGATGGGCACACCACTTTTTTTCCAACGCCTCTGAACTCGTTACTGCAGTCGCCACACTTATAGAACTTTGCCTCAAGTGATGTAATCTCAATATTGAACGCATCACCAACACTGCACATGTTTATTTTCACCTCCGTTATATCATGATTATACCTGTTTAATATATTGATGCCAATATACTTCACGGTTAATCATGTTTGTTTGGTAAGAACTAACTATACTTTTAACCTTAAAAAGCTTTATCTCTGTTTAGCCGATTGGCTCAAAACATCAAATATATAACCCTAAAAGATATTATTCATCGGATGAGTGATGTGGATTATATTAATCACCCTCTTGTAAAATTGAATACTGTAGAGCAGAGGTTATATCAGCTTTCTCTTGCAGGAGAGGCCCTTAAAAAATCAACTCTCATAGTACTTCCAACAGGTCTTGGGAAAACCGTAGTCGCTCTACTTGTTATGGTCTCACGCCTCCCGAAAGGAAGGGTTCTTATCCTCTCCCCCACAAGACCTCTGGTCGAACAGCATGCTGCTTTTTTCAGGAACGCCCTTAATATATCGCCTGAATCGATCGTGTTATTCACGGGCAGCACACCCTCCCAAAAGCGCGTATCAATGTGGGAGAGCGCCAGGGTTGTAGTCTCGACCCCCCAGGTGATCGAGAACGACCTACTTGGAAAAAGAATAGACCTTGGAGATGTCTCATGTATAATCTTTGATGAGGCACACAGGGCAGCAGGGAATTACTCATACGTATACATAGCAGAGAAGTATGCACAGCAGAATCCAGATCTGCTTGTACTGGGAATAACAGCAAGCCCTGGAAGCGACCAGGGAAAGATACAGGAGGTATGCGCAAACCTTCATATCAAATCAGTTGAGATGAGGACAGATTCTGACCCTGATGTCAGACCATATATCTTCGATAAGGACATAGAGTGGAGGTATGTATCCATTCCTGTAGAGATAAAGGGATTAAAACAGTTGATGGACGATGTTCTGTCCGATAGATTAAATAAATTATGCGAACTTGGTTTTATCTCACCCTATCAGAAAAAACTATCAAAGATGGAGATGCTTGATCTGCAGGCGCGGATGCAGTCACAGCTCAGTTCATTCCCGGATCAAAAGATATACAAAGGGATATCCCTGCTTGCTGAAATATTCAAGATCAGCCATGCCATAGAGATAGCTGAAACCCAGGGTGTGTCTGCGTTATCCAGATATTTTGAGCGGCTTGAGAATGAGGCAAGATCAAAGAATGGAAGTAAAGCAGCCAGGCGCCTCATGGAGGATCTAAGCATCCGCAAGGCAGTGCATCATCTTGCAGGATGTGATAACAACAACCCGAAACTGAATGCTGTGAAAGAGATCGTTGAAAAACAGATCCTTGAGGCTCCGCAGTCACGGATCATCATTTTTACCAACTACAGGGATACGGCCGAACTCGTTGCCGACTCTCTTAAAGAGGTGGCAGGCATAAGGCCGATCAGGTTTGTGGGACAGGCAAGTAAATACAGGGACACCGGTCTGACCCAGAAGCAGCAGGTAGAGATCATTCAAAAGTTTAAGGACGGCGAGTATAATACCCTTGTCGCTACATCTGTGGCCGAAGAGGGGCTGGATATCCCTGCAACCGACCTTGTGCTATTTTTTGAACCCATCCCATCAGAGATTCGAAGTATACAGAGAAAAGGAAGGACAGGAAGAAAACATGCCGGACGCGTGATAATCCTCATGGCAAAAGGATCAAAGGATGAGGCATACCACTGGAGCAGCAACAGGAAAGAAAAGAGCATGTTAAGAACAATGAAAAACCTCAATGATGAGCTTGAGATCCAGCCAAAAACAAAAGAAGAAATGAACCTGCAGCAAAAAAAATTACCTGATTTCCCGGAACAGGAAATCCAGGAGAAAATACAGGAACAAAAACCTGACAGAGTCGCTCCCAGGGTCTTTGTTGATCAAAGGGAAATTCGCTCTCACGTTGCGCAGGCCCTTGAAAAGCTCGGGCTGGATATAGTATTGAGGACGCTTGAGGTCGGGGATTACGTTGTAAGCGATCGGGTGGGCATAGAGAGAAAGACAGTGGAGGACTTCCTGAGCACGCTCATAGACGGTAGGGACCTGTTCGGCCAGATATCAGATCTTGTGCGCACGTTTGAGCGCCCTCTCCTTATAATAGAAGGCGAAGGGCTATACACGACAAGGCAGGTTAATCCAAACTCCATCCGCGGTGTTCTCACCTCCATAGCTATTGATTTCAGGGTGCCAATAATATTCAGCAGGGACGAAGAGGATACTGCGGCATTGATCAGCACAATAGCGAAAAGGGAGCAGGGTGATACTAAAAAGGAGATAAACCTTCATGGAAAGAGAACAGCCCTCACACTCAAGGAACAGCAGGAGTATGTGATTTCATCCATGCCTGAGATCGGGCCTGTGGTGGCTAAGAATCTGCTCAGGCATTTCGGGAGCATAGAGAGGGTCATGAGGGCATCGCGCGAAGAGCTGATGGAAGTTGAGCTTGTCGGGCCCAAGACTGCGGACAGGATAAAGGAAGTTGTGAGCGGGGAGTACAAGGGGTGAGGGAGGGGTTAGCTTAATACGGGGTTCGTTACTTTGCACCTGAATCAGAAACGATTACCACAGGATTTTAGCAAACTTTTAAAAACCTTCTCCCATATTATGAGTGGAGATTAAATTGAGATTAACAAAGTATACCCCACTCATAGGCATGGCATTAATGCTGCTGCTTGTCCAGTTGATTGCAGTTGCTCTAAGTGAGCCTTTCGAAGAGCAGGAGTTCAAGGCATTTTCCAATCCAGAAGACCCGGGCAATGCTTTAATCTGGATGGGAATAATTCTGATATTTACAGCCATTATTTTTATTATTATAAAATATAATAAAAAATGGTTGATACAGGCATTTATTCTCATTGCGGTAGCCTCAACCATATATTATGTTTTCTTTGCTCTGTTTTCCATGTTCTTACCCGAGGGATTGAGCAACCTCCTGACGATCTCCCTCTCAATAGCTCTGACGTTTGTTCTGTACAAATTCCCTGAATGGTATGTGATTGACATAATTGGCGTCATAGTCGGAGCCGGCGCAAGTTCTATTTTCGGTATTTCTCTTGCCATTATACCTGCACTGGTATTGCTTATTCTGCTGGCAGTTTATGATTATATCGCGGTGTACAGGACAAAACACATGGTTGCTCTTGCCGAAGGTGTGATGGACCTGAAGCTGCCCATTCTGCTGGTGATCCCGAAGCACTGGAGGTACTCATTTCTAACAGATAAATTTGATAAAGAAGAGCGTGAAGCTTTCTTTATGGGACTGGGAGATGCTGTAATGCCTACAATACTTGTTATATCAGCAAACACTTTTGTGAATGCGGGCTACTATACACTTCCGCTTATAGGGGCGATCAATATTCCAGCTATCGGTGCCATAATCGGTACTCTTGTGGGATTCTCTGTGCTCATGGGATTTGTGATGAAGGGAAAACCTCAGGCAGGACTTCCTTTTCTCAACGGAGGTGTGATCCTGGGATATATAGTCGGAAGCCTGATTGCAGGTTCACCGCTGCTTTAATGAGGCATTTGTGTTGTACCATTTGCCCTATGGGAATACAGAGATCTCAATCGATATACCCACAAAGTACCAGGCCAGGGTACTGGAACCCAATAATGCAGTTGCAGTCCCTGACGAAACAAAAGAGATAGAACGAGCACTTAGAGCTCCAATAAACAGTAAGCGTTTATCCAGTATCGCAGGCACGGGGAAGAGAGCGGTCATAATAGTCAGCGATACAACGCGCCCCACACCCACAGCCAGGCTGCTGCCTCCCCTGATCTCTGAATTAAAGGCAGGCGGGATTGAGGATATCACTGTTGTATTCGGCCTTGGGATACACAGAAAACAGACAGAGGAGGAAAAAAGAGCCATATTAAAGGAAATGTACGGCAGGATAAAAAGCATAGAGCATGATATCGATGATTGCATCTATCTTGGCAAGACAAAAAGAGGCACGCCTGTAGAGGTATTTAAGCCTGTTGTGGACGCAGATATAGTGATATGCACAGGAACTATCGAGTTCCATTATTATGCAGGTTACTCAGGCGGAGCAAAATCGATACTCCCTGCTGTCTCATCAAAGAGGAGCATCTATGCAAACCATGCCCTTATGCTTGATCCCGGGTCATCTGCGGGAAGGCCTGACAGTCCTGTTAGAAAGGATATCGAAGAGGCTGCTGGAATTCTGGGCATTGATTTTATCCTGAATATGGTATTGAACGATAGAAAGGAGATAGTCTTTGCAGCAGCCGGGGATTACATAGATGCACACAGGGAAGGTGCGGCTTTTCTTGACAGGGTATCCATGATCGAGGTTGAGCCTGCTGATATTCTGATAGTCTCACCTGGCGGCTGGCCAAAGGATATCAATATATTCCAGTCTCATAAAGCACTTGAACATGCCAGGAACGCGGTCAGGGAAGGGGGTTCGATCATCCTTGTCGCAGAATGCAGGGAAGGTTACGGGAACCATGTGTTTGAGGAGTGGCTTAATTTTAATAGAGATGAGGCAATCGGGCGATTTAGATCTGGATTTGTTATGGGCGGCCACAAAGCAGCCCTTATTGCAGCCCTGGCAAAGAGAGTTGATCTGTACATGGTCTCTTCTCTGCCTGATGATATGGTCAGAAGAGCATATTTTATTCCTGCAACTTTAGAAGATGCCCTGGAGACGGCGCTTCGAAAGCATGGTGAGAATGCAAGAATTATTGTGATGCCGTATGGTAGCTCCATGCTGGCTACAGGGCACCTGTAACGTTTAAGATCCTGGCTTATAGAACAGTACAACCCTGTATTCTCCAGGCTGACCATCCATCTTCCTGTAGAGCAGGTAATCCAGCGTAAAATCTGCGGGTTTAAACCAGTACCACGACATCTTTGCACTGTCGAGTCTCTCATAATCGCTTCTAAGACGGCGCTGGACAATATCTGCATCGGACTCATTCCCGTCGGTATCATGCACCACAATGAGCGGAGCATTGAGCTCAGAATCAAGTTTCACCCTCCATTTAACATTATCGTAGTGGCGCAGATACCACAGGAACTGGGTCTCCATCTGATCATCGGTAACCTGGATCTCGGTTGACTGGTTCTTGTACCGGGAGGACACCTCGGATATTTTACCAAGGAGTTCAGAAAACCTCTGAGGAGGCTGTGCCGCCTGGATCAGGGGTTCTGCAGGGCTGGTATAGTTATAGTAGTTAAGGAGAACACTTGAATGCACAAAATAAAACAGAATCAAAGATATCAGAATAACTGCAGCCGCCCCGTTTCTGGAATTTAACTTTAATCGGGGCATAAGTTCACCCAGGTACGCGGCTGCAATTATAGTAAGAGGCAGAAGCGGGTTCAGAACCAGCCAGGGAACCTTCTCCTGAAGATAAGAATAGACTATCAGGTTGATCATAGCCCAGTATACAAGAAAGGTCATGAGAAGATTATTCCTCTTATAATAATAAGCAATCCCGGCAAACCCGAATATAAGAGCAGGGAGTTCATAGAGCCCCAGTATCGGTAAATAGAAATACATAGGACCGCCGATGCGCTTTATCGAGTGCATCTCATACCAGTGCGAGAAGGCTTTTTCAACAGCCGTCCATATGCCAGAGAGATCAAGGATCTTCCCTGTATAAAAGAGTGAAAAAGCGATAAGGAAGACCATAATTAAAAAAAACCCTTCAGCAACTATAATTAAGGCTCTTCTATCATGTCCTCTCAGCTTCTCTGTCAAACCTTTATACCATTTCTCCCTGATAAAGAACAGGAAAAGGAAGAATACGATCAGAGCTATTGAAATATATGCATTCTCCTTAAGCGCTGCCATAGATGCAAGCGACAGCCCTGCCACAAAAAGATAAAAGCCCCTCATGACGAGATTATTCTCAGCATAACTCTCTGCGTATTTGACAGCACATACAAGCGCAAGAAGTGTAAAGAAAGAGATAAAGATATCCTCCCTGTAGAACCGCGAGTAATAAAGGAACGAAGGCGAGAACGCAAGAAAGAATGCGGCAAGTACCATTCCGCGCTCTCCTGTATATCTTCTTAAAGGAATTAATAGAAAGAGCATAGAAGCTCCAAGAAGCGCCGGGAGGAGGCGGGCTGAGTATATGCTATCCCCCAAGAGCCTGAACACCCCGGCCGTAGCATAGTACATGAAAGGACCGTGAAATGCAGGATTGTAGGAATAGATACCATCGTTGAATAATTTATATGCAAAATAGCCTACCGCCGCTTCATCATGATGAAAAACCCTCAGATCGAGCTGATATAGCCTGAGGAAAAAAGCAGAAGCGACTATGAGGATGAAACCAAGGTATAAAGCAAAGTCTTTTTTATTCATCAGCATATCATAGTCTAAACATGCTCATAGCATTTATGGTTTAAAGGAGTACTCAATTCATGCCAAAGATCAGGGTCAGGCTTTTTGCTAATCTCAGAGAATATACAGGGACAAAAGAGCTTGAGCTAGAGGGTAATACTATTAAAGAAATCCTTGAAATACTTTGTAAAAGATTCCCAGGATTGGGGAATATACTCTTCGATGGTAATAGTTTGCAGCCGTATATCAATGTTTTTTTAAACGGCAGGGATATCATAGAATCAGGAGGATTAGGGACACCCGTGCACTCCGATGATGAGATTGCGATCTTTCCTCCGGTATCGGGTGGTTAATGCTCAGATGTTTAAAAAAAGAATGAACGCAGATAAGGCAAAAGAACTATTCTCAGGGGCGATTATACCTATTTCTGATTCAGAGCTTTTGCCGATTAAGGATTGCGATGGCAGGATCAATGCTTTCGATGTAGTTGCAGATACGGATGTACCGCATTATCGACGTGCTGCCATGGATGGCTTTGCTGTGAGGGCATCTGATACCCTCGGTGCAGGCAGCAATTCCCCGATTATCCTCACACCGGGGACAGGAGTTGAGAGAGGTAAGTGTGCCGTGGTGCATACAGGTTCACCCCTGCCTGAAGGCGCAGATGCTGTAGTAATGATGGAAGACACAGTTATGCATGGCGACAGTATTGAGATATTTACCCAGGTGCATCCTTTCAAGAACGTAGGAGAGATCGGGGAGGATATTCAAAAAGGCGAGGTTATTTTAAAGGAAGGGCACAGGCTGCGGCCGTGCGATATCGCTGTCATGGCATCCCTTGGTATCAGGGATATAAAGGTATTCAGGAAGCCCCTTGTGGCAATAATCCCGACAGGCGAGGAACTCGTTCCAAGAGGGAAGGAGGGGCTCAAAGAGGGCGAGATCTATGAGACCAATGGATTGATGGCTGCGCTGTATATCCAGAGATGGGGCGGAACTCCAAGGCTTCTTGATATTGTGACAGATTCACCTACCAGGATAAAGGAGGCCATTATGTCAAATCTTGATGCAGATATGATTATAATAAGCGGCGGGACATCGGTGGGAAGAAGGGATTATGTCCCCGGGATTGTTGAATCTATAGGGACGCTGCTAGTCCACGGCGTAGGTATAAGTCCTGGTAAGCCAACAGCACTTGGTATTATCAACAGCAAGCCTGTGGTATGCATGCCTGGCTACCCTGTTGCAGGTATCGTTGCTCTGTACTGGTTTGCACATCCAGCACTTCGAAAGCTTGGTAAGTTTCCTTATGAGCCTGACAGGATTGTTCGTGCTGTATTATCTGATAAGATAGCATCAAGAGCAGGATACAAGACATTTGCCCGTGTTAAGATCAATAATGGCAAAGCAATACCTCTTGCGACCTCAGGTGCCGGTATACTGAGCTCTGTCTCTAAAGCTGATGGTTTTGTGATCATACCTGAGAATATAGAGGGATTGAGTGCCGGTGAAGAGGTTGATGTGGTACTGATCGAGTGATCGTAATCATAATACAACCGCCTCTCCTGCTTCCACCTTTACTATTATAGAGCTCCAGTTAGCAGTCGCCCTCCTGAATACAGCAGGAGCATCCCGCATCATTGCCCTCTGGACCGGGTCGTAGTACTCAAGAAGCCATGTCCCATTGCTAAAGGAGGCATTGATGGCAGATGTATAAGCCCTCCACCTGAACATCTTTATCTGCGGCAGATCCCCTGCAGCATCGAGTGCAGCATTCAGGTTCTCTTTATCATCTCCATCAGGTTCAATATTCAGGCGCAAAAGGGTTTCATTATATTGAGAGGTTCTGGTAAGCCCGTTGTACTGGTATATTGCCAGCCTATCTTCTGATTCCCCGAGGACATACCAGTTAAACGGATTGCCGGTAGGATAGGCATTTATATTTATACTCTGGAAAAAATCCTCTGCGCTGGTTTTTTCAACAACCCTGACAGCTCCCAGGATTGCGAATATTACAAGGAATATAACTAAAAATTTTGTAATGGTATTCGTCTGAAGAGGCTTTTTAAATAAATATATTATAATAGCAAGGCTCAGTATCGTAAGATAGATATCCGTGTAAAAAAACACCTCGGCAGACCACCTTGCAGTATCAAGTGGATAAAGAAGCGGGATACCTTTTGTGGTAAAGTAATCCAGGATGAGGTGGATTATCACTCCTGCATATGCAAATACCGCCATGCGGTATGAGATCACGGGTCTGAAATCAATGAACCTGCTGACTTTAGCCTTAATCCTGGTGCGGGAAGCAAGATAAAGTATTACAATGCCTGTGAAAAACCCGAAGAGCAGGGAATGAGTTATACCGCGGTGCGTGATTAGAAAGAAAGTGGGGTACAGGTAGTTAATCCACAGGATAAATACATCAAAATCAGGAGCTAATCCACCAAGAACAAGGGCAGTAACCTCTTCTTTGTTTCGCTTAAAGAACTTCCCGAGCAGGTAGGGCAGCAGGGCATGGGAGAAAATATCCATTATGTTCCCCCTGCAGTTCTATCAGTTTTATCAGTTCCTGCTATAAACCATACCATGCCTGTAAGTACAATCAGACCCCCCAGAAGGTACATGACCCTGAAACCGAAAAATTGCAGCACCACTCCTAAAAGAATGGAGCCTGCACCAATACCAAGGTCAAAGGCTGAGCTAAAGGTACCCATAGCAGCACCGCGTCCGCGCTCACCCACACGGTCAACAAGAAGGGCCATTACAGCGGGATGCACCAGTCCAAAACCCAGCCCATACAGCAGGGCTGCGGCAAGGAAGCTCCAGAGCGGGTTCGCTAGCGAGAGCACCCAGAGGCCAAGAGTGATTAAGACCATACCGGGTACAATAACAAATTTCCTTCCTTTAATATCAGAAAGCTTACCTGCAATGGCCCTGATAAGAAGCAGTGTTACCGCAAATACTGTGAAAAATATGCCCGGATTGGCTATACCCTCATCCTGAGCAAAGAGAGGCAGAAAAGATACGATTGAGCCGTATGTTAGTGTAATCGTGAACATTAAAGCAGAGGGAAAAAACGCCTCTTTGCTAAAAAGTGGAGTTTTTGGATGCACAACAACTGTCTCAGATACAGGTATTACCAGTAAAAGAGATACAAATGCTATGGCAGCACCTGCTGCGAAGAGCCTCGGGAAATCAGGGAAGCCAGAGGCATATAATAATGAGAAACTCACAATCGGGCCTATCGCCAGAGCAATATTTGCAGACATGCCGAAAATACCCATGGCTTCACCCCTTCGTTGCAGGGGTGCGATATCAGCTATCAGAGTACTTGCAGCAGTGGTGGCTGCACCCCAGCCAATGCCATGAAATACTCTCAGAAGAAGCAGAGAGGCAACGCTTGTAGTATAATTATAGAGCAGCATGGATACAAAGAACACAAGCAAACCTGCTATGAGTATGCTCTTCCTGCCGCTCCTGTCAACCTCCCGACCGATGAAAGGACGCAGGAATACGGCAGCGATCGTAAACACCCCGATGATAAGACCTATCTCTGATTTTGAGCCCCCGAGTTTTACAATATAAATAGGCAGCGTGACAAGCAAGAAATAGAAGCTTGTGAATACGGCAACGGTGGAGAGGCTGGTCAGGATAAAATTCCTGGTAAAGAGTTTCTCATCTTGCATAGGTTTCGATCGTGTCCTTTAACAAATGTTCCATCCTCAAGACCAAGTACCGCTTTCATGCGTGCTTAAAACGCAGGGGCAGGGTAAATATGTTACTATCCTAAAGTTGAAAACGGCGATTTACCTGGTCATACCTGAGCACGGGCAGGTCTATTAGCAGGTATAAACCTGAGCAAAATTATCTCTATATCGGAATTCATATGTTATCCGTGTGCGATTTAAGGCCAAACTCCTTAACTGATGACTAATGAAACGATTGAAATATAATCAAAAATATAATAATTCTAAATTATGACGATTAAACGGCCTGCGAAAATCGGTGTTTATAGTTCTACCAGAATTTTATGAAGGTATTATGCTGTTCAAATATTTGTGCAATGAATTGCAGTAATTGGAATTGATGCTGTAAGTCGTGTACCAGCCCTTTGTCTCAGCTTTAACAATTCCCTTCTCTTTCAGATATTTAATATGATGTGTAATCGTAGGTCCAGAGACTCCTATTCTTTCTGAAAGGGTTTTATGATTTATGCCCTGATTATTGAGAATCTCTAAAATAATTCTTCTATGCACATCATTTTTTAGTACAGCAATTACTGTCTGCTCAGCTTTATTATAGGTGAAGTGGTTCAGAAAATAGCGAGTTTTTCCATTTGTTTTAGAAGATTCTATCATATCTTCTGATTTCATCATTTTCAGGTGGTATTCGACCGTTCCTTTGTTCAATCCTGTTGCTTTGATTATTTCGCTAAAATAACTTCCGGGAAATGATTTTATAAAATCATATAGTTTATCCCTGTTCGTGTTCTCTAAAACGTTTGAATGGCATATTTTCTTATATCCACCGAGGATGGCAAGGAATCTTATTGTAAAAAAAGTTTCAGGAGCAGAGGTTGCCTGAGCAAAACTCAGCATAAGAAGAAACAGCCAGTAGGGAACAGGTTTAACCTCAATTTCATGAACCTCCTCACCTGCTACTGAGGAGCCTGATTGATTGCTCTGGGAGGGACGTACGGTGTACTCAGTAGCAAAGGCGGTAGAGACCGATAATAAAAAGAAAAAACAAAGGAGAAGGTGTCCTGGTCTAATGCTGATATACGTTAAAGGTGTAATCCTCCGTTCCAACAACTGATACTCCATATACCTGGAATCTCCATCGTCCTGATTCTACATAACCTTGATCTGGAACTATATCTATATGTATCCTTCCATCAATTACTCCATCGCTTGAGTCATAAAAAGTTCCAATGCTGCTGCCTCCGGGCCTGTATATTGTTAATGAAAGGGAATTTGCTTTATTTCCCCAGTTCAGGTCAACTTCAAGCCAGTTTACCCCACTTCCCACATCCGTATAATATGTTTTTGTCTGACCCTGCGTTATGGAATCGTATATCAGGATGGATACTGGCGGTGTTTCACCGCTTGAAGGACGCACTGTATATTCTTTTTCTTCAGCCGATGCCGCTGGCGCAGCTAACAATGCTGCAACCATAACTAAAGCAATTAACCACTTCATTAGATCACCATATGAGCATAATGATCATAATAGTATATGAGTTTTCTATGAAAACTATCTAACTGATTTGTATTATCAATATATTTTTATAAATTAATATGTAACTCATATTCCGTACCCTCCTTCAGCGCAAACGTATTTTTTTCCCGAAATGAATAACGAATCGATATGCGTTGGCACATGGGTCGAAATGTGGGATGTAAAATTAATGTATTAAATTTAATTCAGTTAATTGAATCATTGGTAACTCTAAATCTGTTAGACAGTTTTCATAGAAATTATATAAGCATTTAAATCAATGTAAAAATCATGGGGTTCAACTGAACCTACTAAAGTGCGGTTGAACCCCCGATGGCCCGGAGGCAATACTATGTTGACTTTAACAGCACTTAAAATTTACTGGGTTGCCTCCGGAGTAAATGAAAAAGGAGGTGAAAAAGAATGAATGGTGTGAAACACTCAAAAATAACAGGACTATTGGCAGTAATGGCGCTGTTAGCAGTAACAGGATTGGTATCCGCAGTCAGCGATATCCAGCCTTTAGCGCCACAAACTGTGGATATCACTACGAAGACGGTAACCTTATATTACTCACCTGACTCGTGGGATGATACAGGGGAAATCTTCGTAAAGTATAACACAGGAAGCAATATAGTGACAACAGGTATACAGACGGTAGTTGCAGATTCACAAACATATAATTGGCATGAAACCCCATATAGTTGGGCTAATTTGCCATACACGGCATATGCCCTTGGGATTAGCATATACGATGACGACGGGATATGGGGATCTGAACAACTATCCAGCGAGTCCTTCAGCCTTACGTTGGGGACACAAATAATAGCTGCCACAAACTATTACGGAAAAGTAACTACTGAAGTTACCCTTAAAAACCCATAATTGCCAAAAAAGCAGAATGAAAGAATCTAATACCTCCCAAATGGGAGGTATAATTTTTTATAAAATTATCAACAATGGATATAAAAGCTACAATGAAATCAATAAAAAATTTGTCTGTATTGGATAAAATCTTCATATTAATCGTTATAGTATCTATTGCTACAACGGTAACAATTTATGCATACGAGGACGAGCGAGAACAAGAGATAAACTACATAAGTATAAAGGATGATCCGACTTTAGACTTACCCTGGGAAAAAACTTTTTCAGATGCGCTGTATAAAGCTAAAAAGTTTCACAAACCCATTTTAGTGCATCTCCATCTACAGGATAAAAGTATTGTTTATGAAGAAGGATATAATACTCCTGAAAAAGAGCATAAGGAACTCTGGATGGATGCTTATTTCCAACTGTTTGTAATGGGCAATACTTCCGTCAAAGAGGTTATGAAAGAAAGATTCGTTCTACTCAGGCTTCCATACCCGGCAAACCATTCTTGGAATGGGATTCATCTAAAAGATCCCACGGTGGTTTTGTTATATGATCCGCATGAGAACAAAATCATAAAGCAGGAATCCATAAGATACACCACATTCGCCCCAGATTATATGGGGACGACTACAAAAGAAGAAGAAATAACAGATATAGAAAAGAAAATTAGCGCATTTCTATCCTGGTTAGAGGCGGCGGAAAAATGATTCGAGTTTTGAATACCATAATGTTTTTCCTATTTATAAATTGGTGGTTTTAAAAATGAGGTGAATTATGAAAAGAAATATTGAAAACATTTTTGTGCTTGCACAGAAAG